>NZ_NIZW01000028.1 GCF_002727185.1 Rhodopirellula bahusiensis | reverse complement strand
ACGGTCCTTCTCGTTGAAAGACTCGTAGAGTTGCTGCATCTGATTTTCGATGTCCGGTCCGTAAACGTTGTTCATAATTGGCCTCCGTGGAGTCATGACCCTGCGATTTTACACGATTGCCGAAGTTATTTCCGAACGCTTCCATAGTGCTGAGGCGAGATCAGCACGGCCCTCTGCACGGCGACGCCAGTCAGCAAAGAGTGATCCAACCAAAAATCCGGATTCAGAGAATCATCGCCGAGAAAACGGTTGTGCCGAGATGCTGAAAAGTTCGCGAAAGTTGCGGCACTCACCAGTTGATTCGCCACCCTGCAAAGCAACATGGAAGCGAGGCAGATACCGATCCAACGACGAACAGACATTCTTTGAGATTCCGGGTGCCAATTTTGCAAACACAACGACAACCTTGTCTATTTCGAGGAAGACAGAGAATCAATTCCCCGAATGGTTGCTCGTGGTTGGATGCGGTTGGCCCCCAAAAAGTTCAATCGGCGGAAACGCTGAGCGAGGTTGCATCTTGAACATCGACCGTGATGGGAAAACTAGCCACACCACCATCGTTGGCTGAAATCAGAAAGAACGATCGTTTCCCCAACGCCGCGACAGGATCCGCGGTGATGAACAACTCTCGTTCGTCTTCACCAGGCAGCACCAACAATCCGCTCAATCCGATGTTGTCGACGTAGACACCGTGGGCCGCATTGTGGCCGCTACCCGCTCCACCAAACCGAATCTCACCATTGTTCACCTCGCCTTTCGCATTTTTGCCACGGCGAAGAACAATACGAGCCGAAACGGTCGCTCCGCGAGGAATCACCAGCGTCCAATCTTCGTTTTCGGGTACATCCCGATCGATGGGTTGGATCATCGGAATCACGCTCGGAGACGTGCCAACGGTTATACCTTTGATCGTGCCAGCATTCCGCTCGACTCGACGGTTCAAAATCTCGGCATTAGCGACGACTTCGACATCAAACGGTTCAGTCGTATGGTCAATTCCTTCCGGGACAAAAACCAGACCTTCTGCCACATGCTGATCGGATTCGATGACAACGGGAAAATTGGAATGCCACCCGGGCGGCAGATCACCAATTTGGAATGAAACTGGGCCGCGAAAACCATCTTTACGTTCGATCTTCAAGTCGATCTTCCGCCCCGTCCCTGGCAAAACGCTCGCATTCATCTTTCCGATCGAAGCCGAGTACGAAGGTGCAGCCGGTCGGATTCTCAACCGGTATTGAAAGTCGCCTGAGAAATGGCCTCGCGTGTCGCGAATGCAGACGGTGTATCGTCCATCACGCGGAGCCATAAAATCTAAACGGCTCGACTCACCTGCGGTCCGCGTCGGATCATCGTCGTTTTCGTAGAACACTTCAAACACTGGCAACCCATTGGGCTCCGGCTCTTCCCCGGGTCCCAATTCGCGGACAACATAGGCCGGTTCACCCAACGCATGAGTTGTATGCGTTGTACCAAAGTAGGTGTGGCGATTGCCGGCGCCGGGGTAGACGTCAAAACCAGAGTCAGGTCCGCGCGGATGTTGCCACGTCTTCGTGACTTCGCCGTTGGAATACAGGAATTGGTTCAGTCCGATCTCCTGCCAACCAAACAACCGAAAGTCGTTGACTTGGCCGCTGTTCTTTCCGCGAAACGTGAAGTAAGTGTCGCGAACTGCCTGCAATCTGGTTCGCAAGAGCGGCTCGCAGCCTTCATCGAGTATGACGACCTTCGGATCAAGGTCGCCCGATGTGGCGTCCGCCTCGATCACCCAAGCCTCGCCACGACGAGCCGAAAATCGAAAGCAATCCTGTTCACCTTTCGAGGTCAACTTTCCGTTCACTTCAACGCCGCGCGAAACATCTGCGACGCCGTTGGTGACAACGAGCTCGGATTCATCCGACGTGGCCAGCGGGCCTACATCCAGATACACCGGTGCGAGCAAACGGCTTCCCGGCCCGGTATCACGAGTTCCAATCGCCGGCAAAGGACGCTCCACCACACGCCCATTCATCAACGCGATTCGCGCAGTCGATCCGTCAGCCGAGACCACCAAGTCGCTGGGCTTCTCACCGAGTGGTTCCATCGCACCAACCACCGACCAATCATCGGTGCGAAGCAACTTCACGTTGCCAGCTTCGCTGAGAATCACCAACCCACGTCCATCCGGCGTCAATGTCATTCGAGTGATCGGCGATTCATCAACGAATCGAGTTTGGACGATTGGATTGATTGCTGGTTCATCCTTCGAGATCAATCGCCATACTCGCAGCCGGTTGTCAGCACTTCCCGCCAACATCCACCTGCCGTCTTTTGAGAACGAAACACAGTTCACCTCGGCTTCGGGCTGGCTGAGCGTGTCCAAACGTTTCCCCGTTTCCACATGCCAAACCTTGGCGGTCTCGTCCGCACAGGCTGAGATCAAAAGCTTGCCATCGGGAGAGAACGCCAGATCAAAGATCGCTCCGTTGTGACCGTGCAATTCCTGAACGATATCGCCCGTGGCTGAATCCCATATCAAGATCTTCCGGTCATATCCGGCCGTTGCGATTCGTTTGCCATCCGGCGAAAACTGAGCTGCGTACAGCACGTCTTGGTGACCAACAAATTCTTGTGCCACCGTCCAATCAGCAACCTTGAACAGAGTCGCCTGTCCGTAGCCCCCGGTCAGCCCCGAGGCGGCCAGCAGTTGCGTCCCGTCTTGGTTGAACGTCAACGAATTGACTTTCCCCAGTTTGTTCGTGACCTCCAACGACTCGCCCGAGACAAGATTGTTCAGCGTGATCGCACCAAATATTGCGGTTGCCTGCCACGTTCCATCATCGGACCGTGCGATCGCGGTGACGGGCAACGCCACATCGCCGGCGGTGGGAACTTTCGGTGTCTTCAGCTCGCGACGGATCGGCATCTCGCCTTCGGGTCCCTCCGCACCTTCTTCAATCCAATCCGCGAGGATCACCAACTCGTCGCCGCTCGGACCTTCCATGTCATCGGGAGGCATCACGGGCTCGAGTTTGCCCGATGCCATCAGAAACATCCTGCTGCTGGAAGCCACGCCCGACGTGAGTGCCAACCCTGATTCACCTCCGCTCATCAAACCGGCGTACGTGTCCATCGCCAAACCGCCCTGCGCATCGTCTTCGGCGTGACAGCCGACACAATACTTTTGCAAGATCGGAGCTACGTCTTTGACGAAGTCGACCGCGAAGGAATTAGTCGGAAACCCAACAACAGCCAACAACAACGTGAGGCAGAAAGTCTTCATCATCAAATCGCCTCAGTGGTTGTAAGTGAACTCGACGCTGGTCAAAACGCTCCACGCAACGTCTCGCATTGCGGTCGCTTTGTCGTCTGCATATTCGTCCATGACAGAAACCAGCGATTCACGCTCGGCCGCGGTTGGTTCCCGCGACAGAGCACGTTGGAACAGCACGTCGAGAAATTCATCTCTGTCCCAGGATTCCGTCGACGCAAGACTCGGCAGGCTTTCGGGATCGTTCAGCTTTGGATTCAGTGTTTCGCCATTGGAAAGGTGCAGTACCTGAACCATCGAAGGTTCGGCATCACGCTCGCACTCACATACGATCTCACGAGGATTCCGACCGAACGTTTTCAAGAAATACGAATCCACGGCTGAGTCATAAAGTTCGATCGCTCGGGTCCCAGCTTTGTAAAAATCGGTCTTCTGCTTGTCGGCACCCGCGAAAGCGATCTCGGTGAAGGAGGTCGACGTGCCAAGGACTTGATCCATCGAATCCAGCAAGACTTCCGCCATCAATCGTCGCGGTGCGTAGTGGCTGAGATACTTCGGATCCTCTCGATTCCCCGCCACCGCCAGACTGCTTCGTTGGTAAGTCTCGCTTTGCAGAATGGTCCGCATCAACGTTTTCAGGTCGAATCCGGCATCGCTCAAATGCTGAGCCGCGGCGTTGAGAAGAGCTTCATTGCTGGCAGGGTTGCTGAGCCGAAGATCGTCGACCTGTTCAACCAATCCACGCCCGAAGAAGTTTGCCCAAACGCGGTTGGTGATCGATCGAGCGAAGTACGGATTGGACGGATCAGTCAACCATTCCGCCAAAACTTCGCGCCGGTCTTGCGGATCGTCAAACGCCATCGCTTTAGAATCGAGCGGTGCGGGAGGTTGTGGTTTGCCAAGTTTGGGCTGCACCAATTCGCCCGACGTTGAAACATACAATTGCCGCAATCCGTCGCCGTTGCGTGAATCGCCACCCCAGCCCTTCGCTCTAACTCGCGAAAACAGGTTCGCCATCGCGTAGTATTGGTCGTTCGTCCATTTCTCAAGAGGATGATTGTGGCACTTAGCACATCCGATCGATAAGCCGAGAAACGATTGACACGCACTTTCCGTCATGTCTTCGGGTGTTTGATTGACAGCGAAAAAGTTGGTGGCACCGTTGGTGTCACTGCTCCCGGTGGAGGTCAAAATTTCGCGAACCAGTTCGTCCCAAGGCTTGTTGGTTCGGACGCTGTCGTGAAGCCAGTCGTAGTAAGACTTGACCGCGACCGGTCGAAGCTTGTTCCCGTTGATCACCAAGACATCGGACCATTTGTAAGACCAGTAGTCCGTGAATGATTCGGCTGCCAACAACTGGTCAATCAACGCCTCACGTCGGTGGTGCTCCGGCATTGCGAAGTAATCATCGTGTTCTGCCTGAGTTGGAAGGCGTCCAATCGAGTCCAGTGTTGCTCGGCGAAGGAACGTTGCATCATCACAACGGTCCGAGGGCGGCAATTGCAACGTTTCAAGTTGCTGCAAATTCAGATCGTCGATGAAATTGCGACGAGGTGCGAAAGCATAAGCTTCTGCATCAACTGCGTTGGGGTAGGGCACCGTCATTCGTGCCAATGCGACCTGACTGGCATACCAAACCAGCACCGCCGCTTCACCACTTCCGTTGACTTGAACTCGCCCGTCTTCATCCACGCCCGCGACCGCCTCATCGGTGGCGGTGAACTGCGCCCAATGTGTCACGTCGCGTGAACTGCCGTCGCTGTAGTGAGCCGTCACCAAGACCTGCGAGTGATCGCCAGGATTGAGCTTCGCGTTTTCCGGTGTCACCGTGATCTTTTCGATCAACGCGTCTTCATCCGAAGGAGCCGCGGCCCCCTTCGCGATCCACTGTGCCAAGATCTCATAGTCTCGCGATTCGGTGTCCAGACGCAGGCCACCTTTGTGTGGCAACGCCCCAGTGGGCTTCGCCAGCAATAAGCTACGTCCCGGGTCCGCCATTTCGATTCGACGCCCACGAGCCTGACGTGTGATCGATCGAAAATCCGCGTCGCTGTCGTAACCTCGCAACGATAGCACGAAACCACCTTTGCCAGCTAAGGCCCCGTGACAAGCACCCATGTTGCAACCCTGTTTTGCAAGCACGCTTTGCACGTCGTTGCGGAAACTCCACCGATGCGGCTTGCCGGTTCCGCTCACCGTCACTTCGACGGACGATGTTTTGCCGGTCTCCTTGGTGGCTGTCACCTGCACCGTTCCATCGGAAACGGCATGCAGTGTCTTGCCAACAACTTTGACCACGGCCGAATCGGAGGATTCGATCTCGATGTCATCGATCACTGCTCCAGCGATCTCGTCGTTCCACTCAACGACAGACAACCTTTGCAGATCGCCCGAATGCGACATTTCAATCTGACGAGGCAGCAAGACGATCGACGAATCAGTCGTTTCCGCGATGGCCTGTGGGAGTGCGAACGGATGCACCGCAAGGATTGCAATTGCGCAAAACGTCTTGTTCATGAAGGCACTTCTCACGCGAACAACTCCTTGATTTCGCGAACACCGAAGTCAACCAGCGGAAAAGGACGACCGCCGGGGCCAGGCAATTCCGCATGCAGGTCCAGGTCCATCGCTTTGAAAATGGTCGCGATGATCTCACCTGGGTTCGTCGGACGATCCGCTGGAACACCGCCGACCGGATCGGACTTGCCGACCGCGCGGCCGCCGACAACTCCGCCACCAGCAAAGGTGCAAGAGAAACATTGCGGCCAGTGATCTCGACCGCCCGCGGGATTGACTTTGGGAGTGCGTCCAAATTCTGCGAGACCGCATACCATCGTGTCATCGAGCATGCCGCGATCGTGCAGATCGGTGATCAATGCTGAGTACGCCTGGTCGTACATCGGAGCCACAATGTTCTTCATGCCCTCGATGGTAGTGAACGGTTTGCTGCCGTGGATGTCCCAAGTGACTTCATTGAAGACCGTCAAGAACGTGTTGATGGTGACGAACCTCACCCCGGCTTCGATCAACCGACGGGCCAGCAAACAACACTGGCCGAAGCGATTCATCCCATAGCGTTCGCGTACCGAGGTCGGTTCTTTGGAGAGGTCAAACGCCATCCGCGC
Organism: Rhodopirellula bahusiensis; assembly: GCF_002727185.1. Lineage (NCBI taxonomy): Bacteria > Pseudomonadati > Planctomycetota > Planctomycetia > Pirellulales > Pirellulaceae > Rhodopirellula > Rhodopirellula bahusiensis. The sequence goes on along the minus strand of NZ_NIZW01000028.1, from coordinate 74,927 downwards.
CTCGGGGCTGTTCATCATCCGATAAGCGGCCTCGAAGTTGGCATCGAACAACTTCGCTGATTCCGTCGCTTCGAATCGGGCCATGTGGCTCTCGATCGAATCCCGCATGCGTCTGCGTCGGTCGATTCGCACATCCGGAAGCGACGCTGGTGGCAACAGGTCGGGAACTTTGAAGTTTGGCTTGCTCGGGTCGGCCATCAACGCAAACGGGTCATAGGCTTTGCCAAGAAAACCACCGGCTTGGCCATTGGGCAAATTCCCACCACCACGTCCCATCGTCTGCGGCAACACCACATGAGCGGGCAAGTCCGTGCGGCGTCCCTGCAAATATTCGACGACGGCACCGGCATGCGGGTAGTTCACTCCACCGGTAAATTGACGACCGGTCTGCAGCATCTGCCATCCCGCATCGTGAACGGCAGCGGCCGTGTGATAGCACGATCGAACGATCGAAAACTTGTCGGCGATCTCCGCATGCTTGGGCAGGATCTCGGTCAACTCAAAGTCACCCCGCGTCGCAATCGTTTGAAAGGGCCCGCGAACCTCCGCCGGTGCATTCGGCTTCGGGTCAAACGTGTCCATTTGACTGGGGGCTCCCAGGTTGAAAATCATGATGCATGATTTTCGATCGGTGTTCTTCCCAGCCGCACCGGCTGCTTCCGCGGCCAGCAATTGTGGCAAACCAAAACCAAGCATTCCGAGGGTACCAACCTGCAGAAAATCGCGCCGGGTGGTCCCGTTACAAGTATGCGTCTTGGCACGCGAAGTCAAATTCAACATGGCTGCGGTTCCAGGGGCTGGATCGAGAGCCGATGATCGATGGTGGGGACGATCAGTGGGCGGATCAGGTGGGGCGGGAGTCGTCCTTCGACGAACTCAACCATTGTAGCTGAACACGACGCCGCATTTGGGCTGCGTTTGGTGCATCTTCGCTTTGCTTTCGGATGGGATATGATTGCAGACAGAGGTCCCAACCTCAGCAGTCATCCCCACGATTCCCCTCGAGTCTGACATGTTCGATCGCGAGTTCCGTTTCCGTTTACCAGCTTGGTCTCCCGTTCTCATTCTCGCTGCGACGTGTGTGTTCAGCGTGAACTGTTCCACCGCGTCGGCACAGTCCTCCGATAGCGAAATGGTCTTGTTCGGGCCAAACGTTTCTTCGAACAACAAGATCACAACACAAGGCGTCCGGATCGAACATCCGTCCAACGGGGAACTGAAGTTCACTGCTCCGCCGAGCGACGGGTACCCGCATGTTCAATTCGAATTCATGGACACGCCGCGTCGTCTGGACTCCTTTGATGCCTTGGAAGCCGAAGTGTTCAACCCTGGCGACAAACCGCTCAAGGTTGTTCTGTCGACTCGCAATCCAGGATCGCGAGGACGTGACGGTAGCAGTGCTGCGGCGGCGACCGTGCCAGCGAATGCGTCGGGTGTGATCCGGGTCGCATTCGGCAGTTGGCACGGACAAACCGACATCCCCTTTGACGCGAGCAAGATTCGCTCGATCACTGTGATGCTCGAGAAACCGTCGGAGGCAAGCTCGCTTGTGATCCGGAAAATTCGTGCCGTGAGCGAAACTCAATTGCTCGAACGACTGAAGACAACCGCCTTCTTTCAGAAGCAAACCCCATTCTTCGGACGCGGCATCAACATTGGCAACACCTTGGAAGCTCCTCGCGAAGGCGATTGGGGGCCACGCTTGGAAGCCAAGCACTTGGACCTGATTCAGCAAGCGGGCTTCGACTCCATTCGTGTGCCAGTCCGCTGGTCAACGCACGCTCAAACGAAGCCTTCGTACACGATCGATCCGACTTTCATGCAACGCGTTCGCTGGGTCGTCGACGAAGCACTTCGCCGGGATCTGAAAGTGATGATCAACATTCATCACTACGAAGGTTTGTACGCCAATCCCGAACAACACTCCGATCGGTTCCTCGAGTTGTGGCGCCAAATCGCGGATGAATTCGAGGGTGCTCCGCCGGAGTTGGTATTCGAAGTTCTCAACGAACCTCACGACAACTTGGACGCGGGAAAATGGAATCGCTTACTGGCAGACACTCTTCCAATCATTCGCGAAAAGCATCCTGAGCGAACGATTGTGGTTGGACCTGCGAATTTCAATTCCATTGATGCGCTGCAATTCATGACTCTCCCCCGAGATCGTTCCAACTTGGTTGCGACCTTCCACTACTACTCGCCGTTTCAATTCACTCATCAAGGCGCAGGATGGTTGGGTGATGAATCCAAGCAATGGAAAGGCACGACCTGGACCGGAACGCCTGAACAACAGAGGGCAGTTCGCAACGATCTTGATCGAGCCCTCCGCTGGAGTGTTGAAAACGAAATCCCGATCTATCTCGGCGAGTTCGGTGCCTACCAAGAAGCCGACATCGATTCGCGAAACCAATGGACTCGCTTTGTCGCCGATGAAGCGATCGAGCGCCGAATCGGAATCGCGTACTGGGAGTTCTACTCAGGGTTCGGAGTTTACGATCCTGAGAAAGAAGAATGGCGAGAAGGACTACGTAACGCGATTCTTGGGAAATAGTTCTGGGCGGCGACCAAGCGTTTGAAATGAATCAATGCCAACTGGAGAGATCTGATGCAACAACCGATCGTCGCGTACCACGAGGACGACGAAGACCATTGGGTCGCTCGTCTCCAGTGTGGGCACAATCAGCATGTCCGCCACGATCCACCATGGATGAACCGCGAGTGGGTCACAACACTTGAAGGCCGCGAATCAATGCTCGGCCACCGACTGCAGTGCAAGAAATGCGACGAGCTCGCTCCGCCCGACGACATTCCCACGCAGACACCGGGGCATTGATAGTCGATTCGCCCGTACGATGGACTTCCAAGTCCGTCGAACAATCTCAGGACGGACTAGGAAGTCCGTCATACGTCTTTTGCCAACAACAACGCGACGTAACCAACCACCCGTTTCGTCGCAGACTCACCCGAGCAGCTTGGCCAGCATGGTGGCCAAGGAACGCAGTGACTCATCATTTTCCAAGCTGATCCGCAACTGAGGCCGGCCACCAGAAATCCCTCCGACGAAACAACGTAGCCGACCACGAGTGGGTCTCACAATGAGGCCTCTTTTCTGCGGGGCAGTGTTGAGCCACAGAGATCACGGAGGACACCGAGTACAGGGACGGATGAATCGACTGAGCCTCGCTTCTCTGTGTCCTCGGTGGCAAAAAGCAATCACCAACCGCTATCTTGTTACGGGGATGGATGCGGCTGGGCCAGCACCGGTACCGCGGAATTCACATGGCGAAGGCCCCTCCAATCCACCTCACTTTTCGGCCCGTCGAAGACGATTTCTTTCCTTGCCCAACGGAAGTTTGATGAATCGATCCATTAACGTCTTGCCGGTCGTTCTTTGTTTGTTTGCAACGTCATTTCTGCGGGCAGACGAACCGGCAGAAGTCGATTCGAATCGGTTTCAACAAGCCCACTCACGCACCTTCCGAGCGTTTGATTCGCAAACCGAACGAACGTGGGAAAAGCCCTTCTTTTTTGTGCAGCTTGCCGACCCTCAGTACGGCATGTTCACCGGCAACGAAGGACTGGACCAAGAAAAGGCTCTCGTCAATCAAGCGGTTAAACACATCAATCGCCTGCAACCAAAGTTCGTGATCGTTTGCGGCGACCTCACCAATGCCACGCCCGCGCAGGCCCGCTACGAAGCTCAAGTCAGCCAGTACCAGCAAGACTTTTCGAAGATCGATCCCGGGATTCCGTTGGTGTGCGTCTGCGGGAACCATGACATTGGCAATCGTCCCACCGCAGAGTCGATTGCTCGCTACACCGAACATTTCGGCGACGACTACTTCTCGTTTTGGGTTGGAGGCGTCTTCAACGTCGTTCTCAATTCAAGTCTGCTGAAAGATCCCAGCGGAGTTCCCGAGCGGTTGCAACAACAGCAAAATTGGTTGGAACAGCAACTCCAGCACTCGAGAGTGAAGGAAGCCAAGCACATTTTCGTGTTTCTGCATCACCCGTTGTTCTTGGAACAGGAAGACGAACCGGACCAGTACTTCAACATCCCCTTGGAGCGACGAACACCGTTGCTTGCCCTTCTGAAAGCAGCCAATGTGCGAGCCATCTTCGCGGGACACTACCACCGCAACGCGTACGGACGAGCCGGCGAGATGGAAATGATCACCACCGGCCCAGTCGGTCGACCGCTGGGCAAGGATCCTTCCGGCTTAAGAATCGTGCAAGTTGAAGAAACGCAGATACAACACGCCTACCATTCGCTGGATTCAGTTCCTGACACCATCGACTGAGCCTTCTCTTCGACAAGCCTGCTCACTTGGTGTCGGGTGTGCTCCTGCTTTTGCCACAGAGGTCACCGAGAACACAGAGCAAAAGGATCAATGATTTCACTCGCGCGGCCGTCTCTGTGACCTCGGTGTTCTCGGTGGCAAAATTCGCGCAACAAATTTGCCTTCGCTCGCAAACAACCGCATCACGCCAACGCCTCGCGGACTCGGTTGACGAGGGAATTGTCTCGGTCGTTCTTTCCGGGCATCAAGTAAGTTGCGGCAGCGAAGTAGCGGTTGCGCAGTTCCGGCGAAACGGCGTAGTAGTCCTCCAGCGCCGCGGAACTGTATTTGTAATCGTGCGAATCGTTGCCTTTCAGAAATGTCAACTGTCGCGCGGCGTGAATCAACTCTTCCGCCTTTCCTTCGGACTCGAGGTACCGGAACGTCGCGGTAGCGGCCTGCGAGCGATCTTGCCCAACCGCATCAAAGATTTGCTCGACGCTGATCGAGTCGTCAGGGGAGGATTCGGAAGTGAGCTTGTTGATATGCGAGTCACCGACTTTGCCGCGAGAATCCATGGCCTGTCGGAAGTGCGGGATGAATGCGGCGTTCTGCAGCAACAAACGCATTCGGTTCTGATCGCTTGCAACCGTTCGATAGGCGTACTGCAAGGCATTGGTCGAAGTAGCCGAGTGCAACGCCACAATCGCGGGTTGTTGCATCACCATTTCACCTGCGGACAAGAACAACGCGTCACTGATGGATTGAGGATGCACACCGGATTGAATCAGCTTCGCCGTTTCGCGAACGGCATCCTCAGGTGTCGCTTGACGGAGCATTTGCAGATGTTCGATCGCGGCTTCATGATTGACCTTTCCTGCATTCCATCCTGAATCCATTTCGTCGACAATTTGCTCGGTCACTCGAATTGCACGGTCGGCGGCGAGGTCGCTGGTCGAGGGGTTCGGCTCACCTGTGTGATTGAGCAGTGCGTAGGTCAGGGACCTCAGCACCGGTTCGGCGTACCTCCAACCGATGCACTGCAACGTTCGAAAACCGTTGGCGACGTAGATTGCTTTGTGACCGATGCTACGAAAGTCCCGGCAACCGTAGTGAGCCATCGACTCGAAGACTTGATTTGCCCCCGCGGAACGAACGTAGCCAGCGATGGCGGCGTCGGCGGCTTCCACATCCCATTTCTGCATCGCTTCTTCAAAGGCACGCTTGGCCCGGTGAGGTGGCGGGACAGCGGACTCGTTGACGGCCGCCATCGTCCAATCGCCCTCGTTGACGTCCTTCGATTGAGCGGACTTGAAGTAGTCCAGCGCCCAAAAGATTGGCAACCATCTGTCTTCATCGGGTGAACCAAGACTGGCCAAATGAGCTGAATTGACGACCAACACCGCGTGGAACTTGAAACCCACCGCCGGCCGAGGCTGCACGTTTCGAACTCCGGCCAACAGCAAAGCAGTCAAAACTTCGCGGTAGCTGGTCCCGCTTCGAATCTTGTCTGCGAAAGCCTGCACGACACGTTTTCGCGGAGTGTCCTCCAACAATCGAACAAGCGGTTCGATGTCATCACTGAAGCGGACAGTGTTGTGATCAAGTTTGGCTTCGGCCGCACTGACTGGCGGCAGTCCCCTCATCATGGCGACTTCAGTCAACGCAAGGGCTGCCGACCCTCCGCCGAGTAGCGTCATAAACTTCCGACGTTGCAGCGGCATCTTTCCACCGTCACTCATTCTCGGATTGAAATGGTTCATCGCAATTCTCCTTCACGCGGCACGGAACCCGTTGTTTCCCACTCAATTGTAAGGGTTACGATGAACTGACGCGAAATTTCGCACCCACCTTCTGGCGGGTTTCCTCGTGAAAGATCACGCCCGGACACTGTCCATGTTCGCTAGACTTCATCGTCAAAGCACCCGATCATTCTCAACGATTCCGTCGTCACCAACCCTCTGGGCAACATGGCTTTCAACTTTTCCAGCGTATTACATTCGCACCGAATCTTTTTCGCAGCCTTCGCCGTCGCTGCATTGGCGTTCGGTTCACATTCGCACGCGGATCAGTGGTCTCAGTTCCGCGGCGATCACGCGAGCGGCATCGCGGAAACATCCCACCCCGCTCGGTGGAGCGAGACCGAGAACGTTGCTTGGGTGCATCCGATGCGGGGCGAAGGATGGTCGTGCCCAGTCGTCTGGAACGACCGAATCTTTCTGACAGAAGCCGTTCCATCCGAACCGGACGCAAACTCGAATACGAACGACGACGCTCGTTCACGAGGCCAAGACCCCAGCCAAAAAACGTATCAATGGCAGGTCGTTTGCGTGGACTCAAAGTCAGGCGATGAGCTTTGGCGAAAGACCGCACGCGAAGGCCAACCGGCACTGGAGCGTCACAGCTCGAACACCTACGCAACGGAAACGCCGGTCACGGATGGCAAGCATGTCTATGCGTACTTCGGAATGATGGGTGTCTACTGCTTTGACATGGACGGCGAATTGGTTTGGCAGCGAGATCTAGGTCAACATGCAATGCGTGCAGGCTGGGGTACGTCCAGTTCACCTGCTTTGCTCAACGACAAGCTGTTTCTTCAAGTCGACAACGAAGAACAGTCGTTCCTTGTCGCACTTGATACCGCGACCGGAGAAGAGCTTTGGCGTGTTGACCGTGACGAACCCTCCCAGTACAGCTCGCCGATTATTTGGAAGAACAGCCTCCGCGAGGAGTTGATCGTGGGTGGTTCGAACTACCGCTCTTACGACCCTGAGACGGGCGATTTACTTTGGCAATTGAACATGCAAAAGGGTCGCAGCTCAGCCACTCCGCTGGCCGTCGGCGACCGTCTCTACGCGGGCACCGAGTATCGAAATCGTGGAGGCGAAGACGACGGCGGGGGTTTTCTGTTTGCGATCACCCCGGGTGGGCAAGGCCAGCTTGGTACGACGGAAGATCCAAGCAGCGACGAATTCATCGCGTGGAAGAATGCCGAATCAGGCATTCAAATGGCTTCGCCCGTTCTTTGCAAAGACCATCTGTACTTGCTGGAACGACGCAGCGGTGTCGTTCACTGCATCAACGCGGACACCGGAGAAATGGTTTACGAAAAACGCATTCCGCGAGCCCGCGCGTTTTGGTCCTCGCCTTGGGTGATGGGCGAAGAAGTCTTCTGCATTGACACCAACGGGACCACGTTCATCCTTGCTGGAGGTCCCGACTTTGAAGTTGTTGCCAAAAATGAAATTGACGAATTGACTTGGTCAACACCAGCCATCGCGGACGGAGCCTTGTACTTCCGCACTGCATCGAAACTGTATTGCATCCGCGATTGAATCAACCGCGCGACGTTCAGAAGAGGCATCGCTTCGTCGTTTGTGAAACGAACATCAAAGTTCGTTGTCCTGTTTGGCTTTGCGGTATTGGCTGGGTGACAAACCTGTCGCGCGTCGAAATTGCCGAGTGAATGCACTTTGGTCGGCGTAGCCGGCTTCGTGTGCGATTTCTACGATCGGCAACTGAGTGGTCTCGAGATGCTCGCACGCGAAATCGATTCGTTGCTTCAACAACCACTGTCCCGTGTTGAGCCCAAACGCGATTCTCATCCGCCGGTCGAGTTGAAAGCGGGAGAGGTTTGCGACTTCGGCCATTTCAGTCACGCTGGTCGGTTTGTCTCGATACAGTTCGGCAAACGCCACCGCTTTGGCAACACCTTGATAGTCGTCGCTGGATTTGTTCGGTCGGCCCAAATCACGAGAGATCCCCACCACGCCAACCGATTCTCCTTGCCGGCCTCGGAGGGGGTACTTGTTGGTCAAGCACCATCCCACGTCTCGCGATGCGTAAAGATGCAGTTCCAATTGCGCTTCGAGCGGTTTGCCGGATCGCAGAACGGCTCTGTCCTGCGCCGTGAAAATGGCCCCAAACGGCGCACGCAAAATCTGTTCCGATGTGCGCCCGATCAACTGTGACTTTTGCTTCAGTCCACAACGCTGAACCAGTGTTTCATTGACGACCACGTAGTGCCCGTCAGCGTTCTTGATGAAGTAGACCGTGTCGTGCAAACCATCGAACAAACGCTCGGCCGTGAAGGGCTCCGCAAGCAGTTCAAACAACTGATTTGGGAGGCTGCTGCTGGGCATGGCTTGTTTATGCGCATTTTCAAGTTGCTTGTCGAGGCTCGGACAAGACAAGCTCGTCCACCGCGAGATACTCTAGCGTCGAACTTCAACCTTTCAATTGTGATCGCAGAGTTACTTTGACATGAGCACCAGCCTACCCGCCGTCGATGCGTCCATCTTCCAAGGCTGCATTCCCGCCCTGATGACGCCCTGCGACGCCGATCGAAAAATCAACTTCGCCGGGTTGGTTCGCAAGGCACAAGAACTGATGACCGCCGGGATGACCGGGGTCGTCTACTGCGGATCCATGGGCGATTGGCCGCTGCTGACGGACGAACAACGCCAGCAAGGTGTTCGTGAATTGACCGAAGCCGGTGTGCCCGTGGTGGTCGGAACGGGTGCCCAAAACACCTCGCTCGCCGTGGCTCATGCCAGCCATGCTGCCGAAGTCGGTGCGGCAGGATTGATGGTGATCCCGCGTGTGCTTTCACGAGCCACCTCGCCCATCGCTCAACGAAATCACTTTGCCGCGATCCTGGCTGCGGCACCAACGACCCCCGCAGTGATTTACAACAGCCCTTACTACGGTTTCGAAACCAAAGCGGACCTGTTCTTCGACTTGCGAGCCGAGTTTCCAAACCTGGTTGGTTTCAAAGAATTCGGAGGTGCTGCATCACTGTCCTACGCCGGAGAGCACATCACTCACTCCAGCGACGATGTGCTGTTGATGGCGGGTGTCGACACGCAGGTTTATCATGGGTTTGTGAAGTGTGGTGCCACGGGTGCGATCACCGGAATCGGAAACTGCCTTCCACTGGAGGTTCTGAAGTACGTCGAACTGTGCGAAGCCGCTGCCAACGGCGATTGCCAAGCCGACCAGTTCGCTCGCGAATTGTCCAACGCTCTGACCGTGTTGTCGACGTTCGATGAAGGCCCCGACTTGGTCCTCTACTACAAGTACTTGTTGTACTTGCTCGGTGACACCGACTATGAATTCCAACTGAACGCGTCGGACGCTCTCTCACCGAGCCAAGCCCGATACGCCGAAAAGCAACTGGCTCTTTTCCAGACATGGTGGAAGAACTGGTCGGGTAAATCCTACTCCTGTTCATGAGCGCGCGATCATGAACGCTCACTCGTCGCCTGAGTCCGTCACCATTGTTGGGGCGGGCGTTGTCGGAATCGCTTGCGCTCACTATTTGGCGGAAGCCGGACTTGACGTCACCGTCATCGACCGCGGATCCATTGCTGCGGAATGTTCCCATTCCAATTGCGGATACATCTGCCCCAGCCACGCTCTGCCTCTGACCGAACCGGGGGCTTTCTCAGTCGCCTTGAAATCGGTCTTCAACCCGAGATCTCCGTTCCGAGTCAAACCGCAATTCAATCCAGCCCTTTGGAAGTGGATGTTGCAGTTCGCCAAACGCTGCACGCACCAGAAAATGCTGGCGGCGGGCAAACCGCTGCAGGCAATCCTGGAAGCCTCGATGAGCGAATACCATTCGCTGATGGAACGACTGAAGCTGGATTGCGAATGGAAAGAAGAGGGCCTGCTGTACGTTCTACAAACCGAACGCGGCATGGAATCGTTTGCGAAAACCGATCGCCTGGTATCCGAAGAGTTCGGCATCCCAGCGACTCGAATCGACGGAAACAACCTGCCTAAATTTGATCCCGGGCTGAAAGAAGGCTTGGCAGGCGCGTTCCTATACCCCAACGACACCTCGGTGCGTCCCGACAAACTGAACTCGCAATGGGCGTCGCATCTAAAAGAACGAGGCGTTCGTTTCGTTGAGAACTGCGAGCTGAAATCCGTCCGAAAAGAAGCGGGCCAAATCGTTGCTGTCGAAACCAACCAAGGTGACTTCACCAGCGACCACTTCGTTTTCGCGATGGGAGCCTGGAGTACCAAATGGGAATCGGCACTTCAATGTTCCGTCCCGGTCCAACCGGGCAAAGGCTACTCAGTCACCATCGAGAAACCGGATCACTCGCCCAGTCACCCGATTCTCTTTCCGGAACACAAGGTTGGCGTCTCGCCATTTGACGATGGGTTACGCTTCGGATCAATGATGGAATTCGCAGGCTATGACACCTCCATTCCCAAACACCGAATCCAACAGCTTCGCGATTCCGCTCGGCCTTACTTGGTTGCTTCCGTTGACGGGCCAGCCCAATCACAATGGTACGGCTGGCGACCGATGACCTGGGACAGTTTGCCGATCATCGGTTCGCTGCCGGAACTCAAAAATGGCATGCTAGCGACGGGGCACAATATGTTGGGTTTGAGCCTCGCGCCGGCAACGGGCCGCTTGGTTGCCGAGATGGTCACCGGTCGAACAACACACCTGGACCCGACGCCTTACTCTCCGAGCAGGTTTGAATGAACCGTCGACTGGTCATCTTTGGTTGCCTTCTTCTCTCGAGCTGGTCGTTGGGCAATGGGCAATCGCCACTGCCAGTCAATTCGGGACATTTGCTGCAGACGCCGATGCTATCTCAAGGTGAACCTGCCCCTGGGAAACGAGTGGCCGTCACTCCGATTGAATACGCAGAAACCGATGTGCACCACACCGTCTACCTTCCTCAAGACTGGACGGCAGACGGAGAATCGCTGCCGATCATCTTCGAGTACACCGGCAATCACTTTCCGGCGTCAGGTTCGACTGGTGAAGTCGCCGACGCGGGATTGGGATTTGGATTGTCCGCTGGCCAATTCATTTGGGTGACGCTGCCTTTCATCAGCAACGACAACCAACGCAATCAAATCACTTGGTGGGGCGACGAACAGGCGACGGTGGAATATGCCAAGACCAACGTCCCCCGAGTCATCAAGCAGTTTTCCGCGGATCCAGACCAAGTATTCCTCTGCGGATTTTCGCGAGGTGCGATCGCGGTGAACTACATCGGATTGCATGACGATGAGATTGCAAGCTTGTGGACCGCATTCATCACCCATGACCATTTCGATGGCGTTCGCGAGTGGAAGGGAACGGGCTGGGGCAGTCCTCTCGCAAGATATCGATCCGAAGCGAGCGAGCGTCTGAAACGCGTGGGGGATCGTCCCTACTTGATTTGCCAAAACGGTTCGTATGGAACGGAAGAGTTCATTCGCAACCTGCTTCCCGAAGCCCGCAATTTCACCTACCTGCCAGTCAACACGTCCGAAGCACTCGGACCATTCCCAAACAAGTTCGCCAAGGCAGGGCACAACGATCGCTGGTTGAATCGTCCCAGCCGATATCGTTCAGTCGCTTGGAACTGGATGAACCGCGTGCTGTCGAAACCGACGAGCAAGACGGCGAACTAAAGCGATGGTCTCGTGGAAGACGCACGTTTCCTTCTGATCGATCAAGAGGTTGGACGCGATCGACATACCGTTGCTCCGTTCCTGCACCGGCCTCAGGAAACAGTGCATCAAACCGTTTGGTGGCTTCGCTTCCACCCACGGGGTACAATCCGACCTCCAAGGCATCTCCCCCAATGCCTCCCACCCATTTGCCCCACCGCACCCACGGGGTCGTGACAACGCCTCGTTGCCTTCCTCGCGACCTCGATGACACCCAATCACGGTGTCTTGCCCTCCGCGATGCCACTCCCTCAGGCAGTCCAAATGAATTCACTCCGCTGGTATGCATTGAGTTTTTTGATCGCCGCGAGCGTCGTGGCAGCCCATGCCGACGAAGGACTCTCGGACACTCAAGTGGAGTTTTTCGAATCAAAAATCCGGCCGGTGTTGGTGGAACACTGCTATGAATGTCACAACAGCGATTCGGCTCAGGAAGGTGAGTTTGCCTTGGACTGGAACGAACCGCTGCGAACTGGCGGTCAGTCAGGAAAAGCGATCGCGGAGTCCTCCAGCAACAGTCTCTTGCTGCAAGTGATGCGACATGAAATCGAAGGACTCGAAATGCCCGAAGGGGGCGAAAAGTTGAGCCCCGCGATACTCGCTGACTTCGAACAATGGATCACCATGGGAGCACCGGATCCACGAGACGCTCCGCCATCCAAGGAAATGCTCGCCAAGTCCACGTCTTGGGAAGCCATTCGAAACAAGCGTGCCAAGTGGTGGAGTTTCCAACCGATCCGCGAGGTTCGCATTCCTGACTTGGATCAAGATTGGTCCAACCACCCGATCGACCAATTTGTGTATCGCAAGATGCACGCCAACGGTTTGAGTCCTTCCCCGCAAGCTGACCGAGTGACACTGATCCGCAGGCTGCATTTCGCGTTGATCGGATTGCCGCCGACTCCGGCCCAAATCGATGCCTTCGTGAACGATGATTCACCCGACGCATACGAAAAGCTTGTCGATCGACTGCTCGACTCGCCCCATTTCGGCGAACGTTGGGCTCGCCACTGGATGGACTGGTTTCGATACGCTCAGTCGCACGGAAGTGAAGGCGATCCGCCTATCGTCGGAGCGGATTTGTATCGCGACTACTTGATCCGCGCGATCAATGCTGACGTGCCCTCCGATCAACTGATCCGAGAACACATCGCCGGGGACCAACTCGCGCAACCACGAACCAATCCCGAACTCGGGATCAATGAGTCGATCATCGGAACGGCCCACTGGCGGATGGTATTTCACGGATTCGCTCCCACCGATGCCTTGGACGAGCGAGTGCGATTCACAGACGATGCGATCGATGTGGTCAGCAAAGCAGTGCTCGGACTGACCGTCTCGTGTGCACGTTGCCACAACCACAAATTCGATGCGATCAGCCAGGCCGACTATTACGCCCTTGCCGGAATCGTTGGCTCCACGCGGCCTGCCCGGGCGGCCATCGATTTGCCGCAGCGTTTAAACCTCCACCGCGATTCACTGACAAAGTTGAAATCGTCCATTCGGGACGCGATCACTGCGGACTGGTCGACCGACGCGGCACAAGTCACCTCTCGATTGCAGGACACGCCTGCGAATCCGAAGCCATCTGAACCACCCCGCGATCTCGTTGCCCTTTGGACTTCCCTGCAACATGAAATCGATGCAGGGAAGTCATTCCAGGAAGCGTGGCAACGCCGGGTTCAGGAGCACGATACGTTGCAAGAACAACAGCGTCAGTATGCGGAGCAAACCTTCTCCCACCACTGGAACTTTGCCGACAGCCAGTCAACCAACAACAACCCCACCAACGATTGGTTTGCCTATGGTGGTGGACTCGCCGATCCCGCGAGCACCGATCGTCAACCGACCCCCACACCGCCAGGCGAGTTTTCCGTGTCGGTGGATGATCCCAACGCTGCTCTTCGGGCGATCTATCCAGCGGGCATCTTTTCCGGTCTTCTCAGCGACAAACTCCCTGGTGTGCTGACATCCACCGACTTTCGCGTGGGCGCTGGCCAGCGCTTATGGTTGCAAATCGCTGGCGATGGCCAGGCATCCAATCGTTATGTGGTCCAAAACTACCCGCGAAACGGAACGGTTTACCCGGTCAACAATTTGGCTGGCCCCAAGGCCAAACAATGGCACTGGCAGGAGTTCAATCTAGGTTACTGGCAAGGCGATGACGCACACATCGAACTGGCCACTGCCCGCGACGCTCCTTTGTTGGTCAAAAACAGCGACCGATCTTGGTTCGGCATTCGGCAAGCGATTGTGACCGCGGCAGAGCAAAAGCCACCGGTCGACTTCCGCGAATCTCTCTCACCGATTTTCCGAGCGGCAGAATCCAAAAACATCCAATCGATGCAGGATCTCGCGAGGCTTTACCAGGATGTCATCTCGGAAGCGATCAAGGCTTGGCAAAGCGAATCCATCGACGATTCACAATCCTTGCTGTTGGACGCGTGTTTACAACACAACCTCCTGCCCAATACGCTGGCCCAGCTTCCCAAGACCAAACCGCTGATCGAACGCTATCGCCAACTCGAAGCGGAAATTCCTGTCGCGACGCGGGCTCCGACCATCGCAGAGTGGAAGGGACAGGACCAAGCGTTGTACGTTCGGGGTGACCACAAACAGCCCGGCGTCCCGGTTCCCCGACGATTCCTGGAAGCGTTTGATGCGTCCCCCTATCAAACGCAACTCAGCGGGCGCAGCCAATTCGCGGAAGACCTGATCGCGGATGAAAACCCGCTGACAACTCGCGTGCTGGTCAACCGCCTGTGGCATCATCTTTTCGGCCGCGGCATTGTGGCAACGACCGACAACTTTGGACGCTTGGGTGACCAACCAACGCATCCAGAACTGTTGGACTACCTCGCCACTCAGTTCCGCCAAAACGGTTGGTCACTCAAAACGATGATCCGCCAAATGGTGACCTCCATGACATGGAGACAGCAGTCCCAGCCAACCGAAACGGCACAACAAATTGACCCCAAAAATCGGTTGCTCTCCTATCGAACGACCACTCGATTGGATGCCGAAGCGATTCGCGATTCATTGCTGTATGTATCGGGTCGTTTGCAGACAACTCCGCCGAAAGGTTCCGTCGCGGGGAACAGCGATCGCCGGTCGGTCTACGTCCGCGTGATCCGCAACAACATGGATCCGTTTCTGGCCAGCTTCGATGCCCCGGTCCCGTTTTCGTGCAAAGGCCGTCGCGATGTGACCAACGTTCCGGCTCAAGCCTTGCTGATGCTGAACAGCCCGTTCGTGGTGGGAACTGCAAAGTCTTCCGCCCGGAGCCTATTGGCGGATCCATCGCTGAAAGACACTCCCGCCAAAATCCGAGCCAGTTGGCGACAGCATTTCGGACGAGAACCGACTCCGACGCAAGTCGCTGCGGCCGAGCAGTTCTTGCATCAAAGCGAATTGGACCACGCCAAACTCCGCCAAAAGACTTCGAGGCTCGAACAACAAATAGTTGAGGCCACCCGCGAGATCGATGCGATCCTTCTTCCCGCTCGCCAGAAATTGATCGCAGCGAAGAGCGAACTTCATGACGCTGATTTGCAGCAACCATCCACGACCGCTCCTGATTCGCCTTCCCGTCCAAGTCCGCTGAAGGAATGGGACTTTCAACGACTGTCCGAATCCGGCGCCACCGCGAAGGACCTGACACTGCATGGTTCGGCCGCGATCCAGGACGGGGCATTGATTGTCGATGGCAATGGCTGGGCGGCCTCGGATCCCTTGCCCGTGACACTGTCCACCAAATCGCTGGAAGTCGTCGTGCAATTGGATGACCTCCAGCAAACCGGTGGTGGTGCGATCTCGGTGCAAACGACGGATGGTGTGCTGTTCGATGCCATCGTGTTCGCTGAACGGGAACCGCAACGCTGGATGAGCGGAAGCGACCACAGCAAACGGACACAGAGTTTCCAGGGCACCGCCGAGGACGTCGCCAACACCGAACCGGTCCATCTGGTGATCACTTACGGCAAGGATGGAAAGATCACCTGCTATCGCAATGGTCAGGCCTACGGAAAGGCTTATCAAACGACGGTGCAGTCATTTCCAGCCGATCGCTCACACGTGATCTTCGGCATGCGTCACGGCACCGGCCTTTCGAAAGGTCGAATGCTGAAGGGACGCCTATTTTCCGCGAGACTTTACGATCAGGAACTGTCATCCGAGCAAGTCAAATCCCTGGCCCAAAACGCGACACACATCGTTTCGCGTCAAGCCATCGTTGACTCTCTGTCCCCGGCAACGCGAGATCGCCTGCTCACGCTCGAAGCACAACAGGCGGAACTTCAGCGGCAACGAGACACGAGCCCTGCGTTCCCGGAACCGCAACAGCACTGGATCGATTTCACGCATTCACTGATCAACATGAAGGAGTTCCTCTATGTCCGCTGAGCCTTCCCCGCACTATCTCGCCTCTCGTCGTCACTGGTTGAAATCCTGCAGCAGTGGTTTTGGCATGCTGGCGCTGTCGAGTTTGCAACACCGCCTTCATGCGACTCCGGCAAACCTATCGATCCAACCGAAAGCGACCAAGGTCATCCTGTGTTACATGTCGGGTGGAGTCTCGCATGTGGATTCCTTTGACCCTAAACCGGATCTGAAAAAACGGCATGGCCAAGCGATGCCCGGCAAAATCGAAAAGACTCAGTTCAACAACAATGGTTCCATCTTTGGCAGCCCTTTCGCATTCAATCGGTACGGCGAGAGCGGACTGGAAGTCAGCGACCTGTTCCCCGAAATTGGAAAGTGTGCCGATCACTTGGCGGTAGTTCGTTCCGCGACAACCACAGTGAACGAACATTCACAAGGAAACTATGTTGCTCACACTGGATTCCCATTTCTAGGTCACCCCAGCGCAGGTGCCTGGATCAGCTATGGGCTCGGAACGGCCAATGAGAACCTGCCCAGCTTTGTCGTGCTGCAAAGCGAAGGCGGCCTTCCACCCTTGGGCGGATCCGGCGTGTTCAGCAGCGGCTACTTGCCCGCCCAACACCAAGCATCCATCCTACAATCCGACCGCCAAGAGCCGATCCCTCACATCCAACCGGCTCAGGCAGCCGACATGCAGCGGCGACAGCTTGACTTCGTCGCCCAAATCGATCAATCCTTCGCAGCTCAATCACGCAACCAACAGGTCGACGCCGCGATCAAGAACTATGAGACCGCGTTTCGCATGCAGACTTCTGTTCCTGAGGTCTGCGACCTCTCCGATGAAACTGCCGCGACGCACAGGCTGTATGGCATCGATGATCCTGACCCGATGACCGCTGCCTATGGGAAACAAGCCCTGCTGGCTCGCAAGTTGGTTGAAAAGGGCGTCCGCTTTGTCGAACTGTCGTGCCTTTCGCCAGCGACGGTTGCCCCCGCCTCCTCGCATCCTTGGGATCAACATGGCAACCTCGAAACAGGACATCGCGCCATGGCACATGAGGTCGATCGTCCGATCGCTGGATTGATCCAAGACCTAGACGCTCGCGGATTACTCGACGAAACCTTGGTCGTGTTCACCGGAGAATTCGGCAGAACGCCCTTCTCGCAAGGATCCGCTGGCCGCGATCACAATCCGTTCGGCTTCAGCATGTGGTTGGCAGGAGGCGGCGTGAAAGGCGGAACGGTCTACGGCGCAACGGACGAACTGGGATACCATGCCGTCGAAAACCCGTGCACGTTTTATGACCTTTGGGCAACAATTCTGCATCAGCTTGGCATCGACCACGAACAGTTGACCTTCCGAAGCGGTGGTCGCGATTTTCGACTCACCGATGTTCACGGGAACGTGCTTCACGACATCCTTGCTTGATGAAATTTGGTGGCCAT
Source organism: Rhodopirellula bahusiensis (assembly GCF_002727185.1). NCBI lineage: Bacteria > Pseudomonadati > Planctomycetota > Planctomycetia > Pirellulales > Pirellulaceae > Rhodopirellula > Rhodopirellula bahusiensis. The sequence goes on along the minus strand of NZ_NIZW01000028.1, from coordinate 57,351 downwards.
TGGTTCGCGCAAGCTTTCATCAGAAATAACCTGGCTCCCCTCGCTTCGCTTCGAGGTCGTGCAGTTGGGAAGTGCTGTGCTTGCAATGCCTTGAGAACCCCGCCCGTGCAGCGGGAGGGGTCGGAAAGCGAGCGTTCAGCGAGATTTCCGGGGGAGGGCAATCGGCGCCGCTTTCCATGCTCGGCCCCCTCCCTCACGTACGCCTGAACGGCGTCGCTCGACCTCCCCCAAAACTTCGTTTCGGGAGAGGTTCTCAAATGCTCACACCGCTAAAACGCGACCTCTATAAACTGCACGACCTCCTTTGGTGGAGAGGGGAGACTTGTTGTTATGCAGGTGCCATTGGGGAAGAACAGTTGCATCCGCTATCAATGCGGAATCCCGAATCATTGCCGCCTAGTTTGTGTCCCCGCTGACAATCAATCAGTCACCCGTCTGACGCAGAGGCAAGTGCACGTTGAACGAATGCAGCTTCTCCTTGGTTTCCTCCGCCGCACAAAATAGCACGGTTGGTTTGCCGTCTTCGAGGTACAGTTGCGGGCGTTCAAGACGGTGCACGGACTGCTGAGTTCCGTCCGCCCATGGGATGATGCGTTCCGTCACCAACGGTGAATTGGCCGGTTCCCAGTGCAAACCATCGACCGACTGAAACAATGCCAAGGAGTCACTGCCGGTTCCGTTGAAGTGTCCCTTGTGGTCGTTGACGATCGCCCAGCACGTGCCATCTTGGAACCAGATGTAAGGGTCTTCCGCTGGAAAGGCGACTCCCGGTGCGGTGAACAACGGTTTGTTCTGCTTTCGAAACGGTCCCGTCGGTGACTGAGAAGTTGCGGCAAGGTGAACGACCGGGCCTCCAAACGGCATGCGTCTTTTCTTGCCGACCGCTTTGTAAATCAACACAAACGTCCCATCATCCCGACGCAAGATCGATGGGTTGCTCACCATCAATGCATCCGACGCCGAGGCATCTTCGCTGATGTCGATCAGTGGCTCGTCAAAACGTTTCCATGGTCCGTTGGGGTGATCGGCAATCGCGACACCAATGCGTTGATTGTTGCGATGAACCATATTCAGCTTTCTCGTCGGTTCACCGTCACCCGTGTTCCCCATGTAGTAGAGATAGTACTTCCCATCGAACTCATGCACGGTCGGGTTGTGAGTGCACATGCCGTCCCACGGTTTTTCGCCTCGAACGGGCAAAGCTACATCGACGAAGTGGTATGGCCCCAGCGGATCATCCGACACCGCGTGAGCAACCTCCGAATGGGTGACCCAAGCATTGTGTCCCGACTCTCGCGGCCAGCGACTGTAGAAAAGATGGCAGGTGCCGTCGACGTCACGCACCATACTGCCGCCCCAGATGTAGAAATCCTCGTCGATGAACTTCGCTCTCGCTGGCACCGGCTCAATCATCGAGTTCAAATCCAAATCCGGCCGCGCACGTTCGCCTCGAGCGGCTTTTTCAACAGCCTCTGTTCGTGAGTCCTCTTCTTTCCTGACATTGACGCCGTGAGCATCATGCCACTTCGGCGGCACATTGCCGGCATCCCAGGCCTCAATCATCCGCGATAGCCGATCCACTTGTTCAGGATGCTGTTCGGCCAAGTCTTCGCGTTCCCAAGGGTCGTTCGCCAAATCAAACAACAGCTTTCGGTTCTTGTAGCGACTGTCAACCAACTTCCAATTCCCGTCGCGAACCGCATAGCCATACGAATCATCGCCCATCGAGTAACGCCAAAACAACGGCCGTTTGGGAAACTCCGTTCCCGCGTCGGTCAAACCGGGCAACAAGTTTTGGCCGTCCAGCTTTTCATTCTTGGTCGGGTCCAATCCTGCTGCGGCGAGGACGGTAGGAAAGACATCGAGTGCCGTGATCGGCGATTGCTCTCGAACTCCGCTCGGCAAAGTCCCTGGCCAAGAAACCAAGAACGGCACCCGAATACCGCCTTCAAACAGCATGCCCTTGTGACCTCGGTACGGCAAATTCATCGCGTGCTCACGCCGCCCACCGTTGTCGCTGTAAAAGACAATCAACGTGTTGTCGCCCAACTCCGATTCGCGAATTTGGTCAACGACTCGCCCAATGCCTTCGTCCATCCCAGCGACCATCGCTCCGTAAACCGCTCGACCTCCGTACTCGATGTGTGCTGTCTTCTGCAGATGAGCCCGGGTGGCTTGGTCGGGAGCATGCGGTGCGTTGTACGCCAAGTACAAAAAGAACGGTTCCGTCTCGTGACGCTGAATGAACTTGACCGCTTCCGTTGAAAAGTCATCCGTCAAATACGTCAACGACTTGCGATCGACCGGTTCATCACCGCGATGCACACCGAGCAAAGGATCTTTTCTTCCCAAGTCTCCCCAATAGCTCAATCCGCCTCCACTGAAGCCAAACCACTCATCGAATCCACGGCGATTGGGCCAGAACGGTTTCGCGTCGCCCAGGTGCCACTTGCCGACTGCTCCGGTGACGTATCCAGCTTCTTTCAAAGCATCCGCAAGCGTCGTTTCCGAGAGCGGCATCCCCGGCGTGTCGTCACCGTGCCACTGCGGATCCGGTTCTGGGTTGCCCTCATGCCCGAATCGCTGTTGATACCTTCCCGTCAACAACCCCGCGCGGCTGGGACTGCAATAGGGATGCGAAGCGTAGCCGTTGGTGAAGACCACGCCTTCCCCCGCCAACTCGTCCAATCTCGGTGTGGGAATCTCCTTGCAGCCATTGAAACCAACGTCGCTGTAGCCAAGGTCATCGGCAACGATCAACACAATGTTCGGACGTTCCTTGGCATCGACACTGGATGCGGTCAGAACCAAAAGGCCGACCAACATCGAGGATAGAAACTTTATTCGGTTCAACATAGCAGGCAGCAAGGTGGGAATTGAAACTGAAACGACGGCCAATGAATTCACTTCGACTTGTAGTCTTTTTCGCTGTCGACGGTGTAGCGAAGCACAGCAGGAAATCCTTTGCCGCGAGCTTTCGTGAGCTGCTGCTTCCAAACGACTCGAAGCTCTTCCAACTGTGTCTTCGCGGCAGGATCGTCGATTAAATTGTTCAGCTCGTCGGGATCACTTTCCAAATCAAACAACTCTTCGCAAATCGGTTCCTCACCTCGCAACGATGCCTCGGCATGGTTCCGATACACCGCGATTTCATTGTCGTGAATGCCATACAGCATGGTGGACGACTTGATACCAAGATCCTTGGCCACCTGAATCTTGACCGAGGCGGGAACACAATCGTTGTGGTAGTACCGGATGTATTTCCAACGCTTGTCCTGCACCGCCTCAATGCGAGGGTTGCCAAAGTGTGTCACCCACAGGTTTTCGGTGAAAACATGATCACGAATCGCGCCGCCTTGGCCGCTCAAAAGTGGCCGCAACGACAGGCCTTGAAAGGTGTCAGGCTTTTCAATCTCAGCCAGATCTAGCATCGTCGCAGCGATGTCGATCGTTTGAACCAACTCGTTGCAACGAGCCCCTTGCAGTACAGTTGGCAGTTCTGGATCGAAGACGATCATCGGCACATGCGTCGTCTGCTCGTAGCACAACGCTTTCCCACCAAGACCATGTTGCCCCATGAACAATCCGTGGTCGGAACAGAAGATGATGATCGTGTTGTCGTCCACGCCTTCTGTCTCGAGCTTGGTGCGTAGGTTTCCGATCAAACGATCGATCCCGGTCATGGATTGCATCTGCCGAATGGTGCGTTCTTTCAACGCCTCGGGAGTGTCGACAAAGTTGTAGCTGGCCTGCCGCTCACTCGCTCGCAACACATCCGCTGGCAAACGTGGCGTCTCAATCTCGTCCTTCGCAACGTAGTGCTCCGGCAAAGGAATCTCGATGTCACGGTAGAGCGACTTGTAGATTTCATCATCGCTTTCTCGCTGTTGCATGGTGCCCGTTCCCGCACTGTGCGGCAGGTTCAAACAGATGCTCAAGCAAAACGGTTTGTCCGCCGGACGTTCGTCCAGGAATCGCACCGCACCGTCCAAGCGATGTTCATACGACATAAAATCCTGAGCACCTTCGTTGACGATTTCGACTTGCGTGTCGTAGGCCGCCCCCTCAAAGATCTCGTGGACGTCTTTGGGATAGAAACGGATGTGCCCGTGTCCGGCGTAGAAGTAATCAAACGACTCTTCCATCAAACTGCTGTTGTAGCCGCCCTTTCCAATCGGCGCGTGGTTCTTTCCGACATAGCCGGTGTAGTACCCGTTCTCTCGCATGATCACAGGATAGGACTTCGCCCATGCCTCGGGCGCGACACTGGTTCCTGAATTGAAATTCACACCGTGCTTGCGTTCGTACTGGCTGAGAAAGATCGAAATCCGACTCGGAGTGCAGATCGCACTGGTCACATAGGCTCGATCAAAGAACACGCCTTCGCGAGCCAACTGGTCGATGTTCGGCGTCCGCGTCAACTCGTTTCCATCGCAGCCCATCATTCCGTAGGACTGGTCGTCCGTCAGAACGAATAAAAAGTTCGGTCGAGAATCCGCAGCAGGCAGGCTGGTAGCACACAGCGCCGCGAAAAACAGCAAGATTGGTGCAAGTCTTTTCAAAGAGTGGATTCGCATGAGTTCGGGTTTATGAAGGGAAGAGCAGGGCAGGGGAGAAAGAGCGGGAAACAAACCAAGTTCACTCGGTCGCGAAAACACAAAGGTTGTCGAAATCGATGCTGCTTCCATTCACCGTCATTCCGAACTGAGTCTTCGTCGGATGAGCGAAACCGGTAGAATCCAACGAGACCACCTCTTTGCCATCGAGGTGAACAGTCATCACGGTCCCATGGATGGTCAGTTCCAAGTGATGCCAAGTGCCCGGCTTGGCTTGGATGGCGGCGGAGGCTTGCGTGCGAGCCAACAGGTCCTCCAATTCTTTCTGCTGTTCCGTCGGCAGCGATTTCGTCTTTCGTTTCTCGCGAACTTCCAGATTCATCAAACCGAATTTGTCATCGCTGATCATCATCCGTTTTGGTGTCAGTGATGCACGAGCCACATGCCCGGCATGCACGGATTCTTCATTGTTGTCGTCGATCACAAAGTTGAAGCGGCTTCCGCCATTGAACCGGAAGTCAAACGACACATGAAGATCGCCAAACTTCATTTGCTTTCGCATGGTGGAGCCATGGTCGTCCCGAATTTGTTTGCCGAACAAGACACCATCGCGGATGCTCCATCCGGCCTCCATTCCTCGCCCGGTCCGATAGCCTTCGCCCAGCGTCGAACGACCTTCGAAGTCATCCTCAAACAAAACTTTGGTTTCGGGCAATCCCGAGGATGCTTCGTCGGCGACGAGCGTTGAATGTGTCAACAAGGAAGTCGTCACAAACGCTACGGAAAGGATGGGTCGAAACATAGTTTGGGTTTGGAAAACGAGAAGGAAGGTCAATGGAAGGAAACGAATGACAAGGACGGGATATCGCCTCATTCACTGATGTGCCGTGGACGAGCCTGGAACGATCCAGATGTTGCGAAACCGGTTGGGATTGCCATGGTTCTGAAGATAGATCGGACCTTCCGCCACTTCGGGTCTTGGACCTGCTGGCCCGCCCCCCGTTCCCTCGGGCAGTTCCACCCGGTCGTGAATCAGGACACCATTCTGGGTCACCGAGATCACTGCGGACTGGATCTTCTTTCCGTCCTTGAATCGAGCCGCGGTGAAGTCGATTTCCATGCTCTGCCAAGCCAGCGGTGGCAAGCAAACATTCCAATCGGCTTCGCGAATTCCGTAGATGCTGCCGCACCACGTGTTGACGGGTTTCAACATGACCATGTCCTGCCATGCCTCGGGACTGGGGTCCAATCCAAAGTTGTCAGAGATCTGCACCTCATAGGCACCGACCGCGAAAACGCCACTGTTGCCGCGATGCGGATGACTGATCGGTGGCTCGGGTTGCAGCGGAATTTGAAATTCAAGGTACAGTCGGAAATCCTGAAACGTTGCTTTGGTTCTTGCTCCCGCTTTGAGAACGCCATCCTCGATCTTGCCGTTCTTCCAAGCGTTCGTGTTCGTGCCATCGAACAACACGATCGCGTCAGCCGGCGGCTTCTTTCCGACAACCGATGCACTGCGATCAATCTTTTGCCAGCCCACAACACGCGACTCGATTCCTTCGCGATCCGACCACTCATGCACGACAGGACTGCCATCCCAACCTGTGCCGGGAAATCCACCGTCGTACACCGAAACGTAGAACCGGCCCTCAGACGGAGTGACCTGCATCGCTTGATCGTCTCGAACAAATTCGCCGACAAACTCAAAGCCATCGAATTCCGCTTGAGCTTTCGCAGCGTTGGTCCAGACGACGGCATTGGGATATGGCTGAATCTTCGGTTTCGTTTTTGCGGTCGTGTCCGCGGCCATTGCGCCGCACACAGGACCAACAACCAGCAAAAAGAGAGCACAAAAACAGACCGGCACTTTGGAGCGAGTTTTCATTGACATCGAACACGTGACTCGATCGGGGAAGACAACTTCATAGGGAGGCGCATCATGCGGGGAAGGCAAACGCCTCACATGTCGATTTCATAACCAGACCGATAGGGTCGCTTCATCATCGCAGCGGCCTGTTCATCGCCAACGACACTTTCCGTCACTTGATCCCACTCGACTTTGCGTCCCAACCGACAACAGATGCCGGCCAAGTGACACACGTTGAGCATCTTCATGTGGGAATGCACGTCGGAAATCGGCAGCACTCGATTGTCAATCGCATGCATGAAGTTCGCCCAGTGTGCAGGGCGGTCATTGCCTTCCATGGGCATCCCGCGATAAATCTTCGAAATCGCATCTTCGGCGAGCGGGTTCGATTCCAAGTCTTCAACGGGTTTGCCAACCAACTTGCCGCGATTGACAAAGATCCGGCCTCGTTCGCCTTCAAACAAAATCCCATTGTCGACGTCGTGGCGAATGTTCATCTCGACATCGCCATCCGCGAAAGCGACGCGAAGATCAAACGCTCGTGCGGTGTTGTAGCGATTGTTCTGCAGCGGCATTCCGTCGCGAAACTCCACGTCATGTTTCGCGGTCCCGGCAACCGAAACGGGGTCGTTGTTCTGCCCCGCCGCGGCGATCCCCAGCATCGCGATGTCGACATGGTGGGCTCCCCAGTCGGTCAATTTGCCTCCGGAGTGTTCGTACCACCAACGGAAGTGCGTGTGCCCATTGGTGTAGTTCTTGTCCGCTCGCTTGGCGTCCTTCGCATAGCGATATTCCATTTTAGGACCGGGTCCCAGCCAACGATCCCAGTCCAATCCTTTGGGCACGTCGGCGACGGGAATCTCGGGACTCCATCCACCCGCGTCGATTCCGACGATCAAGCGTTTGAGTTTGCCCAGGCGACCTTCCGCGATGATTGCCAGAGCACGATTGAACTTGTCGAAACTGCTGCGTTGCTGCGTTCCGACTTGAACGACACGTCCGGTTTGCTGTTGAACCTTCCGGACCAACTTTCCTTCGTCGATCGTCAACGTCAGCGGTTTTTCACAGTACGCATCTTTGCCCGCCAACATCGCCTCAATCAAGATTTTCGCGTGCCAGTGATCAGGCGTTGAAATCTGAACCAAGTCAATGTCATCACGAGAAAGCACTTCGCGGTAGTCACGAAACAATTCGGCTTTGCCATCACACAGCAATTCGTTGCCATGCTTCAGATGTTCCTCGTCGACATCACACAGCGCGACCAAGTCAGCAAATTCTTTCCCAACGGGCGAAGTCCGTGTCCCATTTCCGCCGACGCCGATCAACGCAAACCGTTTGCGTTCATTCGGTGACTTGGCAAGTGATTGCCGAACCGGCAAGGCCCACGGAGTCAGCGTTGCCATGGAGACAAATCCGGCGGTCATCAAAAGATCTCGGCGAGACTTCGAGGCAGGGGGAAAGCTCATGAACAATCAATCGTGGAGGGCTGAGAATGTGGGTGTGAAATGCGTCACTCATCGAACGAGCGAGCCAACAAATGAGTCGCGCCGCGTGAGTGTCACTTCCGTTTCGCCTTGTTTCGCTCTTGTTCACGGATGGTCACGCCCGGCCGTTGCATCTTCGAATTCACGTCACGAAAAACCCAGGGCTCCCAGGCCTTGCGAGCCGATTCCCACTGTTCCAACGAACGAGTCGGATACCAACTTGGCCATCCGAATTTCTCGTAGTCGTACTTGCCCGCATTCGCGTGAACCCACTCATCGACAGACCCCGCAGGCAGCGTTTCCGGATAGACGTCCAGCGCACGAAACTCGTCGCTCACACCTTTGTCTTGAATCACTTCACGACGCCATCGCTTGAGTTCCCGTAGCATTTCTTCTCGAACATTGGCGTACTTGGGATCGTCGACGACATTGTGGACCTCGTGCGGATCCGTTCGCAGATCGTACAGTTCCAACTCTGGTTTTGACGGAGCAAAGAAAGCCGCTTGTTCGGGTGTGAGTTCGCCTCGCATGTGCATGACGTTCATTTCAGCCAGCACCGGGTAAGCCCCTTCCTTGTACTGGTTGTATTGGCAGTACGCTCGCTCAGGCATCAAGTTGTGAATCAGCTTGAAGTCGGCGGACCGGATCGCTCGCATCGCATCATGCGTTTCGTCCATTTTGTCTCGCGCGGCAAAGACATACTGACGATTCCGAACCTCTCCGCTCAACAGATTCTTTCCATGCAGAGGCACGGGGGCATCGATCCCAGCAGCTTCCAAAATCGTCGCGCAGATGTCGATCGACATCACCATGTCATCGCTGACTTCACCCGGCGAAACCTTGCCAGGCCAACGCATGATCATGGGAATGCGAATGCCACCGTCGTAAAGAAACTGCTTGCCGCGAATGTGGCACCGACCATGGTCTCCGACGAAGAAAACAATCGTGTTGTCAGCGAGACCTTCCTCGCTGAGTCGTTTCAGTATCCCGCCGACCTCACGGTCAACCAATTGCATCTGCTCCAAACCGTTGGCCCAATCACGTCTGACAAAAGGCGTGTCGGGATAGTAGGGCGGCAACTCAACATCTTCGATCGCGATGGGCCGTTGCGGGTCGCGTTTCCATTGACGGTGAGTGCCACCGAACGTGATCCGAGCAAAGAAAGGCTGCCCGTCGGCTCGTTGGTTCCAATCGGTGCCATCAAACAGTTCGTTCTTCTGGTCTGGCAAGAAATTGCAGTCAGTTTTGTAGCTCATCAATGCGGTGAAGTAGCCCGCATCGGCAAACAGATGCGGGATTGGCCGAATCCCGTGCGGCAACGGTTGCTTGTCATATTCCCGATGCTGGTTGGCACCAATGAAGTTCTGGTGGAACCCCGTCATCATCGCTGAACGCGAAGTCGAACAGACCGGCGAAGTTGTGAAGGCTCGTTCGTACCGAATCCCTTCGGATGCCAGCTTGTCGACATTGGGTGTCTGGATCCCCCTTGTGCCGTAGCACGACAAATCGGGGGACCAATCTTCAATGGTGATCCAAAGCACATTGGGACGGTCGTCCGCGAAGGCAGCGGAACCATTGACGACACTGACCGCGAAGATCAGTGCGAATGATAGGAATGTTTTCATTTGAGAACCAAGTGATTGAGTGGGAATGTGTTGGTGGTGATGTGGGATGGGATCAATCGTTTTCGGATGGGACGCCCTCGTAGACGCGAATCCAGTCGACCCACATGATGGATTTGGTCAAATCGGCGAGCTCACTGTCCGTTGGCGTGATTCCTTTGTCGGATCGCCAGGTCTGATCTTCGGCATCGATAATCAAATGCATGGGTTTGCTGAGTCCATTGCCTTTGGTGTAGCCATGCGGATCGATGATCGATTCACCCGAAACTGTGCGGACCTTTTTTCCGTCGATGTAGTACTCCAAATTCCATGGGTCTTTCCAAAACACACCGGCCCGGTGGAATTCTTCCCGCCAATTCGACCCGTCCTCGTACCAAGAACCTTCATCGGTTGGCTGGTAGTCTTGGAACGGCTCACGGATGAACACGTGATGACTGATGTGCAACCGCTGAGCGGTCCATTCCTGGCCCGGACGTTGGCTCCCATAGGCTTCGATGATGTCGATTTCTTCGGTCGAGTCCGGGCTCAACATCCAAACGTTCGAAGCCAAAACGAGGCCGCTGATCTTGACACTGGCTTCGACATAAAGCGGATAGCGGAACGTCTCTTTGGAAGAGACCGCGCCGGTGTAGACGAGGTCCGTCCCTGGCTTCCGTGACGCATGGATGCCGAGGTGCCCATCGTTGACGTAGGAATGCCCGGAATTGAATTCTGTGCGACCAGGTCCTTTCCAAGCATTGATGAACGAATCGTTCCAACGCTTGGTGAATTCTTTCGGCTTTCCCGTCGGTTTCGCGACGTAGTTGAAATCATCCGACACCGGGTGCAACTTCCACGTCGTGCCCGATTCTGCCGAAGCCGGAACTTCCAGTCCGTCCCAATCTTCCGCAAGCGACACGGACGCAGCGAAACAAACCATCACAAAGGCAGCGGACCAACTGGCCCGGCAACAAAATGAACCAAACATCAAAGACTTTCGAAGAAATTGTTGGAAAAGACAGCGACCACGGACCACTTCAGTAGGCGCCGTTTGTCCCGAACATCTCTTTCTTGGATGGACGTGGACGGACACGGACCGAGTGATCTGGCTCGCCCGTCACACGGTCAAACTCATCGGGTGTTCGTCGACTTGGCAAGTAATCGCCCGTTCGCTGCGTCCAATCGGTGAGTGCGGTTTGCAATCGCGTGCGTACCGAGTGATAGGCCGGGTCCTCGAAGCGATTGTGCTGTTCGCCGGGGTCGCGTTGCAGATCATAAAGTTCCCACTTTGCACGAGGTGCAGTGAAACAAGCCGATTGTTCGGGCGTGAGTTCTCCCGCGTCATACAAACGAAGCATGGCTTGCCAAGTCAGGCCCCGTCCCGCGTCAGCGGATGGTGTTGGAGGGAGGTCGACGTAGTCATTGCGAATCAACTTGTATTGCTGGGTCGCCACGGCGCGAGCATGGTCCTCGTAGTCGTGCCAGTGATCTTCCGCAAAAGCGAATTCGCGATGCGATTGCGTGCTGTCTTTCAAAACCGGAACAAAGCTTTGGCTCGAAGCGCAGAATGTTTCGCTGCCTTCCACGCCAGCCAAATCCAAGAACGTGGCACCAATGTCAACCGCGCTGACCAAAGCCTTCGTCGTCTGGCCCGCCTTGACTTGGTCGGGATAGCGAACGATCCACGGGGTTCGGATTCCACCGTCGTAGAGCGATGTCTTGTCACGAGGGAACGGACGGCCGTTGTCGCTGATGAAGAGAACGACCGTGTTGTCAGCGACGCCCTGTTCGGCCAGTTTTCGCATCACCTTGCCGACGTAGGAATCGAGACGCCCGATCTCGTCATAGTAAAGACGCAGGTCTTCGCGGACATCAGGAACGTCTGGAAGGTGCGGCGGAACGATCACGTCGTCGTGTGTGTGAGGTGGATCCAGGGCACCGTCGTTGTATTCGCGGTGCGGGTCCAGAGCGGCCAACCACAGGAAAAACGGTTGATCCTTGGGACGTTCCTCGCAAGCTCGTTCCCAATCTTCGCAACCACTGGGCTGCGCCGCGATCATCTTCGCAGGTTGCCCGTCTTTTCCACTGGGGAGTACAAAACCGGCCGTCGAGGCTTCGTAGATGTTGTCGAAGTGATCGCGAACAGCGTCACCCATGTGCCACTTGCCAGCCGCGGCGGTGTAATAGCCCGCTGACTGCAATCGCCCCACGAATGTGTCGCTTGATTCCGGCAACGGCCAGTGCAACTGTTCCGCGCCCGTGTTGTGGGGATACTTGCCCGTGATGATGCTCGCACGGGATGGGCTGCATGAATTCGTGGTCAGGTAAGCGTGTTCGAAACGCATGCCTTCCGCTGCCAGGCCGTCGATATTGGGAGTTCGAATCGCCGGATGACCATAGGCTCCGCAATCGTCCCAGTTCATGTCATCCGCGATGATCAGAACGATGTTCGGAGGGGACTGAGCCATCACGGACGAAGTGATGCAACAAGCGATCAGAGCAACAAGGAATCGGTGCACGAGAATCCAGCGGGAGAGAGGCGGGTAAACGTTCGCGGTTCCAAGAAACACGAACATCAACGAAGATGACTCGAGTCGACACGAAGCCCCTGCGGCGTCGACAACGCCCTTCAGTGGTCCTATGCGTCAATCATCGAGCCTTCAACGGCTCACCAGTCTACACCGATTCCAAGATTCTCGCGCCGGTTCTCAACGCGTGAAAACGAGTTTTCGATCAATCCAAACGTATAGATCCCAGTCGGTTCAGGGGAGACTCCCGCACCCCCATTCACACAGAGCCTCTATACATTTCAAACGGCATTTCTCTTCACTTTCGAAAACCGTTTCGCATCAATAGATTGTCTGCAGATCCTCGTCACCACGACGTGCGTGAGTCGTGTCGATGGACTGACCAAACACCCAATCGGTCCCGCGATCCCCATCGGAATCGTCCACTGCACCGTCGGCAATCTTTGCATCCAACAGATCAGTGACCAAATTCGCCATTCGGTCGGCGGGAGTCAGCGACGAATTGGACCAATCCCTGAGCAGTCGATCCGCAGAGATTTCGTCGATGGCATCGGCGATCAGAAGATCGTCATCAAAGCCTCCGTCGATTCGATCAGCACCATAGCCGCCGACAATGACGTCGTTACCTGACTGGCCATTCAGTCGATCATCACCGGCTCCACCATCGAGGAAGTCGTTGCCGGCACCACCACGAAGCTCGTCGTCACCGGCTCCGCCATACAACCGCACCGGAATGGTGAGAGTACGATCGGCAGAGACATCGTCATTCCCATCGCCACCATAGACTTCAACTCGGCTGATGTCAGAGAAGATATCGCGGGTCCAAGAGCTGCGTCCAGTTCGCGTTCGAACCTCAACCGAATTTGGTTCCAGACGAACGTCTTTCAAACGGATGTCGTTGTCGCCTTCCGTCCCACCAACCATCAAGATGAACTGCCCCGATGCGTGAGGGTCGGACTTCAGTCGGTGGTCCAGCACTTTCAACGTATGAGTCATCGTGCCCGCACCGTTTTTGGTGTCCACCGTATCCACTTCCACGGTGTAGTCGTCGGCGACGTGCAAGGTGAACACAACGGACTGCCCCGCACCGGTCTGCACCAATTCTCCGGAAGAATCCTTGACCTCCCACAAATAGCTGACGATTGCACCATCGGGCAGCGACTTGAATGTTGCCGAGTAGCTGATGGGTTGTCCAGTGACAGCGATGAAGTCTCCATCGAAATCGACGTCCCGTTCGGTCGGTACTGCCGGATCATCCGGATCGCCATTGCCCGGATCATTTTCGTTTCCACCAGAATCAATCTGCCAACCCACCGGGGCGATCGCTCCCGCAGCCGCATCGAGGAAGAGCTGCTTGTTCACGGAAGTCATGTTGTCGAAGCGGAACGCACCCAACTCTTCCTGCGGATCCAACTTCGGATAGTTGCCACCATCGTTGCGGATCCAGTTGTTCCCCAGACCATCGGCAAGCGTGTCGAAACCATTGCCGCCCAAGATCGTGTCGTCTCCTTGCTCACCATCGATGTCGTCGGCCCCGACCGCCCCCATCAACATGTCATTGTCATCACCTCCGCGAATGTGATCGCCCTGAAGTGAGATCGTCACACCATTCAGACTGGATGATTCCAGGAACGTACGCATCGAGTCGTCGATGAATTCCAGATGGTAATTTGACCGTCTCAGGGAGGTGAATGCGGCGGGATCGTCAATCGTGATCGCAGCAACCATCGAGGCATGATCACCGAGAATGACATCGCTGCCGGCATCACCCTGAAGCGTGTCTTGCCCCAAGATCCATTGGCCACCCATTTCAGCGTGACGCAATTCGGGCGCCATCGCATCGGTTGTCGAAGCTGCTTGAGCCTCCCGTCCAACGCTGCGATCAAAGCTGGTCGCATGATCCAGTCGATCCAGATTGGCGATTTGATCCAACATGGCTTCAACGTGCTGGTCCAAATCACGCAGTGCATCGTCATCCGCGGGCGTGTCGCGGAGCAGAGGTGACACCAAAACGCCAAAATCGCCACCGATGAAATCGTTGCCTTCACCACCTTCGATGGTGTCGTTGTCGATCGAACGGTCCAAGGTCGGCACGTAAGCGATCCGATCCAGCGATGGCCGCCGAGCGAGCTCCTCAGCGACGTTGATCAGCCGCGACTGGTGACGTTCGTCAAGATCGACTTGCTGCAACCGAAGCTGTTCGAACAGGTTCTGCTCAAGAGCACGCAGTGAGTCAGGGTCCAGTCCAACGGCACCTTGCGAATCGGGGAAGTCGCCCTCTTCGCCGGTGACGTAAGGAGCGATCATCAGTGCATCGCCACCAACCATCGTGTCGCTTCCCGCATCTCCAAAGAGACTGTCGTCGCCGAATTTCAATTGGTAGTGCTGAACGTACTGAATGTCGTTGCCAGCGATCACAGGCAACGTCGGTCGCGCGGCTTCTGCATCGTCAAGCAATTGATCAATCAAGTCGAGGTGACCGCGAGAGACCAATTGAATCGCATCGTCCGAGAGAGTTCGATAAAGATCGAGTCGCCGCAACAACTCGGCCGCGTTCTCGGCAACCGTTCCAGCACCAGGAATGGTTTGGGTCGACGGCAATTCCACCAGCGCGTTGTCACCAATGATGGTGTCCGCACCATCTCCTCCTCTCAGTTCATCGCTAGCAACGTCGATCTCGCGTTCAACAACCGGTTCAGCGTTGATGGAATGTTGAACCACACCACGGTCCAAAGAGGCTGACTCCAGTGCATGCATGATGCCCGCGATGGTTGCTCGGACACGTTCGATGGCTTCATCAACCGGTGCGATTCCTGACTGCAGGTCGCTGTTGACGATCCATTGGTCGCCCACAATCCAATCGTCGCCGCCTTCGCCGTGAATTGTATCCTCTCCACTCAACACATCGGTGTGACCGAGGAAATCGGGTGTCAGCATCACCGAGGCAGACAAACGCAAGTTGTCCATCGTCGAGATTCGGTCGTCGTTTGCCCAGTTGGAAAACACAGCGTTGATGTCCGTCACGCGGTCCCAGCGAGGTCGCTCCGCCACCAAAGCACCGGGTTCGGCCACAAAGTCAGGAACCATCAAATGCCCCAAGCCTGGCAAGTCCAGCTCGATCCCTGATAGCGAATCGTAGCCCGACACGGCCGCAATCAGACGCGTCGCGTCAATCATCTGTGGCAGATCGGTCTCGTAAGGAGCGACGTTGATGCCGTGATCACCGATCAACAAATCATCGCCGAGTCCACCGCGAAGATTGTCGTCGCCACGTTGCCCAAGAACAATGTCGTTGCCATCACCGCCGTCCACCGTGTCGTCGTCCGCGTCGACGAGATCAAGCAGCAACGCAACCGTTTGGCTGATGCCTTCCGAGTTCGTGTGCAATTGCCCAGACGGCAGGTGCATGCTGGCCAAGACCATTTGGTCGGCATCCAACAACCGGTCGATCAAATCGGCTGGTGCGTCGATCAGACCGGTTGGCCCGAGCGGAATGATGTCGATCACCCGAGCAATTCGCTCGGTGAGAATGTCGCGATGCCAGACGCCATCGGAATTCAATTGAGGCGTCTCGTCCTCGTTCGTATCTCGCAGAATTTGTCCCGCATCCGCGAGAATGAAGTCGTGCCCGTCATCACCATTGATGGTGTCCGCCCCCAAACCGCCGATCAATTCATCATCGTCCGTTCCGCCGTGAATCAAGTCATTTCCGCGTTGCCCAAGAATCACATCGATTCCAGCGTCGCCTGACAGAATGTCGTTGCCACCAACCAGATCGAGATCGTCAAACGGTTGCAGCTCACGCACCACAACGTGGTCAAAGGGAGCCAGGTATGTCGTCCAGGTACCGAGTTCGGTCCCGATCAACTCGCGAGTGATGATGCCGTTGTCACCAAGCAAAGCATCCTCGTCATCACCACCTTCGATGGTGTCGTCACCGTCGCTGCCGAAGGGAACGTTGTGGCCGCCGACCAAATCATCCTGCCCGGCACCACCACGAATGACATCGTCGGCTTGTCCGCCCCAGATGAAATCGTCGCCATCGTCTCCGTCAATCGTGTCGTTCCCACCGCCATCGGTCAGTTCGATGAAGCGGCTGATCACATTGCGATCGGCGGGGCGGGTGAAATCGACTTCACCGTGGTCACCCAAAATCACATCGTGCTCGGAGCCACCCGAGATCAGATCGCCATCAGCGCCTCCGACCACGATGTCATTGCCACCTCGGCCAAAGATGGTATCCACCCCGCCTAAGGTCGGATCGGTCGTGTTCAATTGCTCGCGAATTCCGTGGTCATCAAACTTGATTTCACCGTTATCGCCAAAGATCACATCCTGCGAGTTGCCACCAGTGATCGCGTCATCGCCACTGCCACCCAACAGGATATTCAGTGCGTCTCCAGCGGTGATCGTATCGTTCCCGCCGATGTCAGCCGTCTGCGTCGCGATGCGAACCCGAAGACCAGTACCGGCATCGAACGTCGCGGTTCCTTCGTCTCCGATGATGATGTCGGGCAAGTTGTCGCTACCGGCAAGCAACTGATCGTCGCCCGAACCGCCAAACAAAATCTTTTCGCCGGCACCTGCGGTGATCCAGTCATCGCTGCCAAAGGTTGGCTCGTTGGTGGAGACCTCAATCAGAATCGCAGCCCCCGAAGCGACATCAAAATCAGCCGTGCCACCATCGCCCACGATGATGTCGTTGCCCGATTCCCCAACACCAGCGACTTCGGCTCGATCGTAATTGATGTAGTCCGACTCGAAGCCACCAAAGATGATGTCGTTGTCATCCCCGCCTGAGATCAGATCTTTGCCACCAGCATCAGGTGATTTTGTCTGCACCAAATCAAGGGCGCTGGCAATCACCGTCCCGGTCGCATTCGCATCAAGCGGAGCTCTTTTAATCACACCCGTGTCACCCAAAATGACATCATCACCGGCTTCGCCGAAGACATCGTCGTCGCCGGCACCACCAAAGATCTGGTCCGCACCAGCACCACCGCTGATCATGTCCACATCGCCTTCGAGGTCATCCACGGTGATCAAGCGAGTTGGACCGCGAACGATCCCATCGGTCTGATCCTCGGGATAGGTCGAAATCCGAAACTCGCTGGTCGCATCAAGCGTCTCGGTGAAATCAGGAGAAATCGACAGCGTGTTTTCGTCGTTCACGGTGATCAATCGCGGGGTCTGCAAGAACCCGGTGCCGTTGTTGATGTCGACCATCAAACCAACCAAGCCATTGTCGAAGACGTCTTTCAGTGGGAACGCCGCATTCGCATCGACAACATTTCCGTCTTCGGCAAAGCCACCGGTCACCGTTCCAAGAATGGGGTCGGGGGCATCGCCCAAACGCGTCACGATGGTTGTGTGTCCATTTGCATCCGCAGCGGTTGAGTAGTCCACGCGTCCGCGGTCACCGAACAAAATGTCGTCCCCAGAACCGCCAATCAACGTGTCTTTTCCCAGCCCACCGAACGCGACAACGCCCAGCGTCGAAGCCGATGCGTCCACAACGTCGTCACCACCTTGAGCGTTGATCGCGATCGGGCCGTCGGCCAAATCCGTGATCGTGTAGGTGTCTCCCACAGCAGGTATTTCGATCCAGTTGCCTAGCAGATAGATCGTGTCTTCCGTGTGTTCAACGATCGTGTAGGTATGTCCCGTTCCGACCCCGCTGGTCATCGTCACTTTCATACCGACCAGCTCATTCTCCCCACCAAAATGGGCGGCCGAATCAAACAAACTGGCGAACTCCGTCTCCCCTGCATCGGTGGAACACGTCACCAAACTTGTCACCTCATCGGTCTTACAGTCAACCGATCCCGTCATCACATCGGTGATATCCTCTGCAATCACATCCACATAGAACCGATCGCCTTCGCGGTCAGTAGCCGGCCAGTAGACATCGTCCCCACCATTGATGATGGTCCAGGTCTGGAACGATTCATCCTCCGATGTTGTCGGATCATCCGCACGCTTGTGAGTGCCGAAGACGTGGAAGTCATTGTTGCCGCGGCCCAAGGAGATTTGCAGAACTTCAAGGTTCCCATACTGGATGCCTCCCGGTTGAAGTCGTCCCCCCACGGTGACGTCAGGTCCCGTATTGAGTCCCCACAAACGGTCCGCCGTCAGATACCCGGTGCTGTCCGCCGGACTGTCTTCGTCGTGCACGAACATGTAGTCAACGGAGGTTTGCTCATTGACAAAGAAGTTCAAACTCTCCGAAGTGATCGCAAACTTTTTGACCAGATCGTCTGACTGGATGAAGAATGACGTGGCATCGGCTGCGATCGATATCCAATCCGCCTCCACATCAATCGTGATCAAGCCATCGGGATCAGCCACCGCCGATTTGATCACAGCGGACGATAGCATTTGACCATCCGCATCATTCAATTCGATGGTCCGTCCGTACAGATCGCCGACGTTCGCAATCCCAAGCCGCAATTGTTCTTGCCGCGAAAGACGTAAATCCACGCTGGAAGTATGAGCACCCGCTTCCAGTGAATCCAAGTCTCCACCAAGGCCAAACCGCTCATTGAGCGTCACCACCACCTGGCCGTCCTGCACGGTCGCTTCGGTGATCAATCGGAATTGTCCGACGACTGGATCACGGGGACTGCCTTCGGCTGGTTTGGTCGCGACAACTTCAAACGTTCGTCCCACCAGCGACTGAACGTTGCTCAAATCTGACACCAGTCCGGCAGAGAACAACTGTTCGCTAGTCAAAGTATTGAATGTCACCGTCGTTCCGACAATCGATTCAACTTCGCCGGTGGCCGGCTTCACGTTGGTTTCTTGAGGCAAAATCTCAGGGTTGCCTAAACCAGCCAACGAACCATCTCCCCCCGATCCGTTGACAATCACAGGCCCCAGAATTCCGCTCAGCGTGTTCGGTCCCGGTGCGAACACTTTGGTATCACCACCGTCGACCAACAGATCGTCGATGACTCGGACGCCAATCCGAACCGGAACGTCCCAGTTTGTTTCGTCAAAGGCGACAATCAGGTTGTTGGCATTGTCAGGATCGACTCGGACTCGTGAGGCATCCAATCCGTCTAGATTAAAAATTTCGACCTGACGAGCATCCGTCCGAACACCTCCGGTACGGGTCGTCTTGGTCACTTCCGGCGTGACAACAACTTCCACAACGCGACGCCCTGCGGCAACGTCATCCACCGGCGGCGATGTCAGCACCAACTCATAGCGATCCTCACCCCAGGTGAGTGTTCCATTGCTGGTAACCATTCGCTGTTCAGCGTTCCCGGACACGATCAAAGTCAGCTCGCTCGTCTCGTCTGGAACCGTTTCCCAGAGGGTGTCCAAGGTAATCTGATTGCCTTCGTTCGCGATGATCGTGGCAGTTTGCCCCACGCCCGTCCCATCACTCACAGTGACCGTCTCGCCCACAACGTCACTGGTTGGAATCGCATCTCCATCCAGTTCGAGCACCATGAATGGAGTTGCTCCCTCCACCACGTCAGTCGAACCACCAGTTTCTCGTACCAAAACGGTCGGCGCATCCGCATCGCTGATACGCACCAGAACTGGGTGAGTGAAGGCGTCGCCAAATCCAGGATTCACATAGTTGTAAGAGATCGTCAAATCACTGCCTGAAACTTTGACGACTTCTTCTCCCGCGAAGAAGACAATCTTGTTGCTGACAATTGCATAGACGGGTTTGGACTCGGTTCCCGCAGGAACGGTGTCGTCTTTCAGTTGGAGATTTTGACCTTTGTACTCAACGCTGGTGACTCCTGTGGGACGTTCACTCAGACCAACCCATTCCACTGCGGCGGTCTCGGGAATATTGAACTGGTCCACTTTGCTGAGTTCTTGATCCAGATCCTCGGACCCCAGTTCCAAACTGATCTGGCTGACATGGAACCCTTCGCGGATTTGATCCACCAAACCAATGATCATCACCTCTTGAACGACGTCCCAATTGCCTGGGGTGAAAACCAAGGAGTTGGAAGCGATGGGATGACCGTCGGTGGTTTGCAAACTCAGTTGAACATCGTCGTAGACCAACCGCATCGTCACATCGGAACTGGGCTGACGAGTCAACTTCAAACGCAGCACATCACGCTCGCCGAGTTGATCGCCGTCACCGCCTTCGATCACAGCGGTCACGGTGTCCTCACCTAAAATGCCATCGGTGGATTCGGAGAGATCCAGGCCATGCGTTTCGTCGACCACGATGCCGGCTTCGTCGTTGTCGTTGACTTCCACACTGACGCTCGAAACGGCCAAACCATCGAATCGAGCGATCCGATACACGCTCTCTCCTGCAACAGGATCCGTCCGCCAATCGCCATTCAAAATCAAGGTATTCGCGTCGATCGCATCCAAGATCAATCGGCGTTGACCAGCCCCAGGGCCGCCCACAATTTCAATGGTCGCGCCGCGAAGTCCTTCGGCACCAAACTCAACCGCAGTGAAATCGGCATCGCTGTCAACGAACGTCGTTCGCGTGTCCAACTCGGCGGGGAAGGATGGATCGGCCGGCAAACCAACCGGCGACTCATCGAAATCTGAAACTCGTCCGACCAACGAGTCGTCGACGGCGATTTGATAGCGACTGTCCAACGCAGGCGGGTTCGTCAGACTCCATCCACGATCCAGAGTGAATTGGACATCGCCGCCTATCCCAGGCACCAAGTTGCTATTCGCAACATCGATGTGGAATTGCAAATCGAATGAGACACTGGATTTGAAATCGTAGTAGTCATCCAGGTTATTGACTGAATCCGACGGAATCAGTCCGAGTTCCAAACGTCCGTCCGTCAGTGCAGCCTGCAATTGCGACTGAGTGAGAGGAATCGAGGCTTGTACGAAACTGTATTGGCGACCGGAATAGTCGTTGAACAAGACGTCCAACTGCGATCCATCCAGAGTCACTTCGATGGTTTCACTGTTGTAATCCAAATCAGCGACGAAACGCAGATTCAACATACCGCCGGTCGTTGGCGTCACCGATTCCCCACCGGTGCTCAATTGCATTGCAAACGTTTTTGGATTCGACCGATCAATCTCGACTGCACTGGATGCGAACGTGACAACTTGATCAGCACCGGTGATGAACCGGCTTTGTCCCACCCCGGATCCATCAATGATCGTGATCTGGCGGCCAAGAAAATCTTTTGGCTCTTCGATCAACGGGTTCGTCGGATCACTGGGATCGTTGACCGTGAAGGTGGTATTGCGAATGTCGACCGGATGCCCAGCTTCAGTCGATTCAGCCAAGACGATTGAATAATTGCTGGACGTGTCCGGCAAATGAGTTCCGGCCAACCAAGAGCGATCGACAGTCAACTGCAAGTTTCCGCCGACCAATCGAGCATCGGTGATTCGACGTGTCTGAGTGGTCAGCCCATCCGATGAAGTGACCGTGATGGTTTCCCCAACGAATTCGTGGGACGGTAAACTGGTCTCAATCGTGATCGTCGGTGAATCGCTGAGCACCAGCGGAGTCCCCACGATGGTCGTTGCGGTCGACGACACGATGTGGTTGATCACGGCGGACTGTTTTCCTTCGAAAGCAGCGTCGTCATAGGAGAACGTGTCGGACTCAGACAACTCATCACGAGTGAACAATCGCCCCGTATCCAACTGAACTTCATCATCCGCGAGAATGTCGACCCTTTGTGGGATGAACCAGTTCTCAGACGTGAACGTCAACGTGACAGCGGATCCGTCCGCCTTTTTCTCTGATCCTGGCGCCACACTGCTCAGACGAAACGCCAACGCACCCAGTTCACGTCCCGCGGTGCTTGGAAGCGGAGCGAGGGCCTGGACCAAAACATCGAAACCGCTCATGGGAGCTTGCGTGAGCACGATCTCGTAGAAGTCGACCACGCTTGCATCCACCGCCCCGGTTTCGCCAACGATCGTGGAGCCGTTGGATGTTCGAATGACAACAAAGGGCTCTTCGTTGTCCGCCACGTTGGACGACACGCCATGCAGCTTCAGATCTTCATAGCGAAGGTCACTGCTGTATGACATGTTGTTGGTGACGATGCCGCTGTGCCCCTTCAGGTCGTTGCTGACAACCGGAGGTGTGTCGCCGGACAAGTTGAAGGTGTCATCGCCCAAACCACCAAACAGTTCTGTCAAGAACTTCTCGCTGGTGCTTTTAACGTAAAAGCGATCGTTGCCTTCCGCCGCGTCGACACGCAACGATTCAATGTTCGTGAAGTCGATCGTCAGCCCCGCGCCGTAGACACCGTCTTCCGTGATCACAAAGTCGTCACCGAATTCGGTGCCGATGACCGTCAGCGTGTCGAATCCATCGCCACCGTCGATGTTGACCGGAGCGTTGACGGCATACTGAACCAAGTCGGCACCTGCACCGCCAGTGATGTCTGTGCGAGCACGCTGGGGTTCTCGCGATCCGACCAACGCGAACGCGCGAACTTCGAATCCATCGTCGCCTTCGTTCCCGTTCAACGTCAAAACCGCTTGGTTATGAAAAACGACGAAGTGATCGTCGCCCAAACCACCGCTGATGGTCATCGGCTGGCTGATTCCGTTGGACAAAAAACCACGCGTCGTTTCGATCGTCGCGAAAACGTCATCCACCGAGACATTCGCGTCCACTTCGGTGCGTTGCGAACGGAACAATTGCCCGACTTGGAAGGCATCGTCTCCATCACCACCATCGATCGTCACTTCCGCTGCCGTGTCATCGATTGCGAATTGATCGTCGCCCATGCCACCTTGAACGAGAATCCGTTCGACGCCCAAATAGTTGACTCTTTGGACCGATGGGTTGTACGCAGCCTCATCCGAGGAATGATCAGGATCCGTCAGAACAGCCACAAACGCGTTCGTTCCGCTAACGCTCGCCCGCAACAAGAACTGGTCGGGATCGATTGTCCCAATAGCGTCGAACACATCCACACCCGACATGCCAGTGTCAAGAATAGAAAGCAGCGAGTTCACTTTCCCGCGAGCGAAGTAGACCTTGAACGTGTCGTCGCCTTCTTCGCCATCGAGACGATCGTTGCCATCGCGTGAGTACACGAGGTCGTCGCCATCACCACCGTACACTTGGTCGCTGCCAAGTCCACCGTCCAACAAGTCGTCGGCCGCGCCACCTTGCAGTGAGTCATTGTGATGCTGGCCATACAACGAATCGATGTCCGCTCCGCCATCCAAGGAGTCATTGCCGAGCCCACCGAACAAGATGTCCTCACCCGACTCGCCATACAGAGCATCTCGCCCGGGACCACCTTCCAATCGGTCATCTTTGGCACCGCCGACGATCATGTCGTGGCCGATGTTCCCCAACAAGAAATCAACTCCGTCGTCTCCGTGCAGCGAGTCATTCCCTTGCCCGCCATCGATCAAGTCATCTCCATCGCCACCATGCAAATCATCATCGTCACGCCAACCGCGAATGACATCGATTCCAGGACCGCCATAGATCGTGTCCCGGCCGTCACCGCCAAACAGCCAATCCAATCCTCCCGTGGAGCCGACTTTCAAATCGCCCCAGATCGAATCGTCGCCGAGCCGTCCATTGATTGAATCGTTCCCGAGTCCACCGACCAACTCATCGGGCCCACTGCCACCGAACAACACGTCGTCGCCGGCTCCACCATCGAAGGAAACCATGCGAGTCACATTGGCGTGAACGAATAGCAGGTCATTCCCAGTGTCAGCGGAGGCTTCAATCAGAGAGACGCTGGACGCATCGAACCGTTCGGATTGCGATCCAAATCCAGAGACAACGATCTCATTTGTCGCCGGGTTGTAGCCCACATAGATCGCTTCGTTTGCATTGTCTGTTCGGTAACCGCGAGTCGAAGATTCTTTGCCAACATTCAGCTTCAGGGTCCCGCCCGACAACGTCGCCAAGTCAGGCGAAGTGAACGCTTTGTCCTCCAGAGGGATATTGAATCCGATCGTGAAGATGTTCACACGAACGTCAATGACCGTGATGAACAGAGCTTTGATCTTCAAAAACGCATCGCCGCGAACTTCGATTCGCACACTCTTGTCAAACGCATTCTCAGAGTCCCCAAACGTCAGCAGCCCGTTGTCATCCACCGACGTTTCGGTCAGCACATCGAATTCGCTGGCTCGAATGCGCCCGTCGCCATTGGGATCGTGAAAGTTGAGATCTTGCCCTGTATGGAACGACATTTCCACGCCGACCTTGAGACTGCCAAGCGCGGTTCCAAATTTCCGAAAGACACCCACGCCGATTCCGCCAAGGATTCGCGATTGTGGAACATCTGTCAGTCCATAGCTGGTCCCAATTGGCCCGCTTTCATTGCCACCTATCAGAGATGGATTCAGATCGACGCCGTCAGTATCGTCGAAGTAAAATCCTTCGATGATCGCATCCGGATTCCCCGAGTCTCGGTAGAGTTCGAGGCCGGTTGTGTCGACCGCAACGCCATAGTCCATGCGTGCTTCGAATGAGACGGACACAAATGGAGTCGGAGAACCGTTGCTGACGACGTCGCAAATTCCGGAACTCGCGAACGCGGAACCAAACGGCACTTCGCAGAAGAACGTTTTCTTGTCCAAGGGAAAGTCTTGATACAGCGTGAACTGCAATTCAGGCGTGCTGTAGTGCAGCAGATTGCTTTCCGCCGCTGACTTGCCGTCAAACGTGGTGTCACCGATGAGCAACCCGAATGCCTGATTCAAAATGGGCAACTCAATGGGATCGAATCCTTTCAGGGCACTGTCGATCGGAGAAAAGACTTCTCGGGTCACTCCGCCCAACAAGTCAAAACCGTATCCAATTCCTCGACCAGGCAACGTCTGAGTCATCAGGAAGCTGGCCGCAGCCTGCTGAGCAGACGCAAGCGGATCGTTGAGGACCGCGTTGATCTGGCCCTTGATGGATCCTGAGTAGTCACCCACTGCGTTTTGAACACGAACATTGACGGCCTCCGACCAGGGAACGACTTCATCGGCGACAAACGAGGAAGTCACCGACAGAACGGTCTCCGAAACGGAATCGACTGTGTAAGTACCAGCATTGGCGCCACCCTCGATCCGAATGGTTTGTCCAGATTGAAATCCTTCGCTCGTCCACGTCGAGGCGTTGCCCACCATCCGTGGCACCGAAATGGATGAGCCAACCGAACTGAAACCCTCACGTGAGATCCAGGCTGTGTTGCCGGAGACAACTCCGACTTTGTAGACGCCGTTGAAGCTCGCACTGCCCCCCGTCAAATTTTCGACGGTGAGCGTGAATCCTTCCGTCACGCCATAGGTCGACCAAGGCACACTGCTCGTCAGTGTCGATCCGGCAAAGGCGGAGTACCCCCAATCAAATGTTTGATCTGTCAGGACAACATTCTGACGCGCAATCGAACCATCATTCGAATCGAACACCAAGTCGGGACTTCCGCTCAAACGCAAAGGAGCGTCCCCAAAGTCACCTTTCAATCGTTCCGCGTTGCTGGACTCATCGTAGATGCTTTCGACGGTCGCGTTTCGGCTCATCGCCTCACTGACACTGACATCAAAACGCCCCATGTCGATCCAGTGCTGCCCCGTCAAGTCGTTGATCGCGGTCAGCGTTCTCTTCGAGTCAGCAAAACCGATCAGGTCCAAGTAATTCGTGAATCCGGTATGTGATGGCGTGCCGCCGTCGACCAATTTTCGAATCACATCGGCGGCCCCCGCAAAATCGCCTGCCTCACTGCGACCACCAAAAATGCCGGGGGCCGACGCATAAGACGTCCGTCCAAACAAGGCGGACAAGATCGGCATCGCTTCGCTGGTCAGAAAATCAATCACTCCATCCATGGGCTCCAAAGCCGCACGAAATCGCGTCAGAGACGGGCCCAAGAAATCACGCACAAAACCGACCAATTCAAATTGGACGTCGTTGAACGCGATCTCGTCTGGAGTCCCCTTGGTCAACAACGAATCGCTCAGGCCCCAGTCCCAGTTGGTCACGTCCAACTGAGCTCGGAATGGTGGGAACGCTGCCGTGCGAGGCAAATTGGTTTCCAGTTGAAGCGAAATATCGTTGAGAACAATTTCTTGCCCAACTCCAGTGCCCTCCGTCAGGGTGAGAAAACCTGACAGCGGAGCCGCCGTGAATCCGTTTCGCGGTGCGACGGGGAATTCGGGTTGCGAATCCAGATCGTTGACCGACAAACGTGTCTGGCTCCCGTTCTCGTTAGGATCATGCAAATCAAAGACAAACGTCCCGGTGAACTCCGACTGGTCAGGCGTCGCATCCCAAACGCGATAGGGAAGCACACCCATCTCCGCATCGAAACCATGTTGTTGATTGGAACGGATCCGAACGCCAGCGACTCCACTCGCATTGACGGTCAGGCCATCTTCCAAAGTCAATGTGCGACCAACGGCATCGATCGCCGAAATGATCCACGATCCATCATTCGATCCGGCATTGTCGACTGTGATCGTGTCCCCCACTCGAAAACCATCCTCGAGCCAGCTACCGGCACCACGTGTGATGGTCTGTTGGCTAGCATTGAAATCGACGGCGTTTCCGCCAGTCATCGAAACCGTCGAAACCTGCACTTGGATCCCCTTCGTGGGGCCTTCAGGGACAACGCGATCATCTGCCAGGCTGGAAGCGGCAAGAGCTTCATCGGTGGCCGCGAGCGTCAGTTCGGTACCCAACGAATCAATTGCAGTGATCACGAACCGACCGTCGTTGTTTGCCACGTTGTCACTGCCTTCGACCTCGATGATTTGCCCGACCTTGAATCCGTCAAAGATCCAACTGCCTTGATCTCTCGAAATTTTGGGCTGGCTCAAATCCGTGTTGAAGAACGAAAGCGAAGGCTCACCTGACAAACTAGCCACATGATTTGGCAGTGAGATGTCCAGACTGACTTCCACTTCGTTGTCTGACGCAACATCGAGGTAGACACCATCCAGAACACTCACGCCGACGATCAGCGGCATTTTGAAGCCAAACTTCACATCCGCGAGGGCTTCGGTCGTCAGCCCCAAACCAGGCAACAACAAATCCAAATCGATTGGGAACTGGAGACTCTCCGGAGTCATCTCCAAATCCATTCGATACTCGACACCGGTCACCAATTCGCGGCCACTGGCGGTCACAATCGTTTCGCGAGTCACTCCCACATCGTCGATGTTGACGAACGTGTCGGGATTGGACAGCAGGGTGCTGTCTTGCAACCATCCGAACCCGCCCGGTCCAAAGGCATCGAACAACGCCACGTGAACGGAGTCCATCGTGATGCCGGATCTCGGAAGCAGATCAAGGTTGGCATAGACCGACTCACCGATTTGATCCAGAAAGTTGGCTGCGTCAGCCAATTGCTTGCCAACCAGCGGCAGGTCTTGCCCCAACAACGCGGTGTCAAACACATCGTCCAATCCACGAAACAATCGCTGGACGCCGAGTTTGAACCCTTCCATGGAATCGGTCAGCGAAAAGTTCTGGGTCAACGTTTCAAACGTCGCCCATTCGCCTGGATTCCCGGACATGTTCGTCGACAGGGTCGAACTTCTGCTCGGATTGGCCGCTGCGATGTCGTTTAGATTGGTGACCTCAACCGTGATATTGGGAGTCAAGTGAGTAGGAGCGTCTTGCGGGATCACAGATTCCGGAAGCACGAGTCCGAAACTCCCCTTGGCTTCTCCTGCGACATCAATCTTCGTGGTGACAGGGAGAGCAGCCCCCTCCAACGCCTTCGCTGCGTCGACATCGCTTTGCAACTTCACTTTATAGGTAGCGGAATCAGACGTGCCGACAACACCGTCCAGATTCAACGCAAATTGACCACCAAAGACTCCGACCGCCATGCTTCCCAGCACGGCGGGGAAGTTCATGGACTCGGCCGATGACGCTTTGACATGGAACTCAGCTCGAGTTCCCTCATCAGCATTGGGATCCGAAACCAACTTGGTGGCTGGAGCATCCGGATTCGTCAAATCCATGCCGACAACAACATGCATCTCACCATCCGCGACCACATCCAACAGACTGGTTCCCGACGAGTCAACAATTGCAGCGACCTGCCGCAGCCCCAAGGCCTGCAGGTTATCGCCAGCCGCATTCAGATCGTCACCCAACGAAGTCAGATTCAGAGTCAACGGGAGCGAAGGATTGATCTGCTCCAGCAGGTAGTGCAGATCAAACAAGAGCTGCGACGTAGCCTTCTCGAAACTCAGCGAAGTCGCCAAAGTTCCGGCCAGCGAGTTCATTGTTCTCGCGGACGTGTCATTCAGCGCTGCGTGAAGTTGCTGCAACGTTGAGATGGGCAAGTCACGAATCTCGTCCAATCGCGTTTCGAAGTTCTCACCAAACCCCAACATCGAGCCCACCGACTTGGGCAAACCTGGCAGGGACTTCCCGAGTTTGGACTGCGTTTGCAACTCAAACAAATACTCGCTCACCGAATCGAGTGTGCTCAAGAAGTCATCCATCGTGACGGATGCCAACGATTGAAGCAGAGCACGAACGTCATCGTCACTGCTCATCGTCGGCACCAAAACCTCGTCGCCTGATTGGACGTCGAAAACGTTTCCGACAGACACATCAAACGGGGTGGTTCCCGTGGCACCGTCAATCGCAACGCTGGGATACGATCCAACCTGCAATGACACATCAAACGCTGACGCTGTGACGACATTGCCACCCTCAAGCAGCATCGAAAACGGATCTTCCAATCCCGCATTCAAACGGTCCAATGTCTTCCCACGAAGAGTCAGATCGGCTTGAAAGCTGGCGGCATTCACAGACACCGCGGAAACCGCCACATCCAAGGGACCGTAGATTCCGGTGCCGGCTCCCAGCGTGCCTTCATCCAAATCCATGGATAGCTGGATATGTGGCTCGGCAGCACCCTTCAACTGAAGATGGCGACTCGGGGTATCGCCATGCAGCGGCGAACCAACGACTGTCCGCTCCAAATCACCTTCGCGTTGGTCATTGGTCAAACCAAGCCCAAAGGCCGCGGCCGATTGATTCGCCGCACTGACAAACAATCCATTGTTGACTTCGAATTGCGACGTCGCATCCGGTTGGACATCCCAACTTTCCGACAACATCAACACATCATCGGTGTTGGACAAAATGGTGCGAGTTTGCCCCTCGCCTACCCCGCCCGTGATCGTGACCGTTCGGAAGGCAAGCGTCTCACCAGAGAATTGCCCCGTCGCGTGCAGCTCATCATCCGCCGTGTTCGTTTCAGCGGTTCCCGTGATCACACTTTCGATCACGGTCTGATCCACGATCTCAATTCCCGCACCGGCCAGTCGCACACCAAAGTCCCAACTGGCACCAGGATTGCCGGAATCATACAACGTCAGCCCGGCGGCCTCGGCGGCGTCAGTGATCTTGTTCATTAAGTCACCGAGTGTGCCCACCGTTTTCTCGAACAGCATCACCTCGTTGCCATCCACCTCAGTCGAAACAGACGCCCCGAAGGCCAAAGCATCCGCGATGCGTCCGCTGACCGAAAAGGCAGACGCCCCGGTCGTCTTGTCCAGAAATCTCAGGCTCGACCGTGCAGCATCAATCGTTGCCGTGAACCGCTCGCTAGTCACGCCCGCGTCCGTTGCGGATGCGTTGATCAGCTCAAACAACTCAGCCAATGTTGCTGCAACATTCCCGGTGGAAGCGACCGTGTCATCCAGTTCCACATCGAAACCGCTGCCATCGTTCAGAGTGACACTCAGATCACTGCCGCTGCCGCCCACGATCCCAAAGTCTGCAAGCGGGCGTCCCCCAAGCCCGAGATCCAAGTCAACCGAAAACGTCGTTCCGTCGCCGACACGAATGTCTAGATCGGCAAGAAAGCCATCGGTGTCTTGGGTGACCGACACGCCTCTTCCGTCATTGAGCTCCGCCAGCGGAGTTGCCAGCGCCACATCGCCTCCGACCTCGGTCAAAAGCAATTCAAATGGAAAACGCATTTGGATTCGAGCGTTCGAAACGTCAATCGTTCCGGCTGAAAGATCGATCTGTTCCAGGTCACCCATATCGATCAACGACATCGCATTGTCGTTGAGATCCGCAATCGATTGATCGATCACGATCTCAAAGGAAAGCGTCGGTCCGCCGCTCGCATCCGCATCGTAGGCAAGGCCCGTCACAACGCTCGCAGGCAGATCCTCGATTTGTTCCGCAAAGCTCTGAATCGATGCAAATTTGGGCCCGTTGACCGGCGCGACATCGATCACCCACTCATCGCTTGTGTCTCCGAGAACGTCACGTTCCACCGCGACCGCGTCGAGACCTAAGTTGCCGACCGCGGCGTATTCTTCCCCTTCGGAATTCGTTTCAGCGGTGAACTGAAATGTCTCATCTCCCGTTGTGAGATCGGCAAGCATCAATCCAAGTTTCGGATCTTCGACCAATTGCAATTTGCTTGAGTCGTTGACAGCATCAACGATTAGCTGGACCACGTGACCCAGCGTCTTCGGATTGCCAGCATCCAAATCGATGGGATGCGTCTCACCACTTCGAAGTTGCAAGACAAGGTCGGAATCGCTGTCCTCGCTAGTCCCGAGCGGGTCTCCACCATTGACCGTCAAAATTGAAGTCGCCGACGTGTGTTGTGGCAATCGAATCGGCTCGACAATCAGACTCTCGTAGACACCTGATACATCGACCAAGTCCGCGACCGTGAGACTCTCGGTGAGTGGCACAACGCTCGAATCAACTGTTTTCGCGGACAGCGTATCCAAGAAGACCGAAAACTGTTCGGCCATCTGCAGCAGAGTGGTCGCATCGGATTGGAAGAACGGATCAAACTCCGAAGTCGTCAAGTCTTCCGACAAAACTGGATCGGCTTCACTGTAAAGATCGTCACTCCACTGAATGTGAACCGCTTCGCTCTCGGAAATCCCGCTGATCCCCGTCGCCACGGCATACAGATCGACGTCCAATTGAGCCGATGGGTTCGCATCATCGGAGAGCAATTCCATTCGATCGGAACTTTGCAATTCAATGGTCTGGACAACTCCATCGCTGGCCCCTCCATCCTTCCCATCCAACGAAGACAATTCGCTCACCGGGAGTGTCGTTTCGAAATCAAATTGCAACGAACTCGACGCCGACGCTGGACCATGCTTCCCAACTTCCAATCCCAACAACCCTGCGTTGAGCTTGAAGTCGGCGTCAATGTCATCAATGGTTGCCGTGACCCGGACATCATCGGTGAAGTCAACGAAAAAGTATGGGACGGATGAGACATCCCAGCCGATCGACAAATCCCACGTGAATCCAGTTGTCAGGTTGGCTTTTAGCTCGTCAACACCGAGACTATTCTCGAGGGTCCCGTCCATATTCAGCAAAGAATCCGGCAACGACAAGTCAACACTCGAGTGCACCAATTCAGCCGTGATTTCCAGTGCCAAGGTCACTCGATCAGACGTCCCAATGATCTCCGCGTCAATCTCCCAATTCAGCAAGGCGTCTCCCAACTGGCTACTTGCCTTCACCGACTGCAGTTCCTCCAGCAATCCCCAAACATTGATTTCCGGTGAACCTCCGGACGAGAAATAGCTGGCCACCGGATTCGCTATTTTTTCGCGAAAGATCTCGCCGATCGGCAAGAAACTGCCCACCGACTTTTGATTCAACACACTTTGATTCTCTAGCAAACGATCGTGGGTGACGAGTTCGTCACCCAGGCTTGCCAGTTCCTCCAAGCCCTCGTTGATGGCCGTCAACGCACTCGACCAGGAAAGAGAATTCGGCGTCATCGTGTACGCATTGGCGTTTGGAATCGTCGCCGTGCTCGCGCCGCCATCGACTTCAACCGTCGCGGTCCCGCCAGACAAACTGGTCGTCCATGGCGATGTCAAATGTGTCAAATCAATGGCACCACCGGTGTCATTCACCGCGACAGTTCCAAATTGATCTTTCAAGACATATCCATCCGTCCCCGCTTCTCCATCAAGCTGGATCAGATACCCCGAAAGATCACCGACGGTGAACACGTTGTCTTTTGCCCCGCCACGGATTTCCACGCCCGAAATCGAACCGGTCCCCACGACGACTTTTTTCTCGTCGACGCTCATGTCGGACAGAGCAGGATCGTCCTCACTGATGAACGTGTTGCTACTGATCTGAAATGATTCGGTTCCGTGAAATTCGACCACCTGAAGATGATACTGATTGTGCACATCGTCATCTCCCGCCACGAGCAACGTGTCCCCTGACAGCGAAACATCACTGGCGAGCAAACGCCGGTCTTCCAAGGATTCCAAGCGAGCCCGACGCCGTCGATTCAGAGCACGTCGAGTACGGACCTTGCGTTCGCTGCCGTCTCGCACCCGCTTCGAAGCTCGGTTGGATCGTTGACGGAGTTGTTTCAGAAGGTGTTCGATATTCAAAGTTGCTCTCCAAATCCATTTGGCTCCCCCAGAGCGATGCAGTGGAACCATGCACTGGGGATGATCAAGCCAATCCTTTGACTTGAATCAAAACCGCTCTTTCTCAACGGTTTTTTGACAGGGTCAGATTTAGTGCCAGCATTAGTCGGCTTCCACCCAGTTTCGCGCGTTTCACGAGATTTTTAGTCAAATTGATTTCGCCCTTTCGCTGCGATGCCAACCCCTGCTAAGAGAACACCTTACGACAACATGATTGACATTTATCGAACGACTTCGTGACCTCGAAACGTTCACCGCTCGCTCCCAATGAAAGCGACTTTGACGTGCCCCGCCTTGATTCTCCACGTGATTTCCGCAACTTGAAATTGGCATTGCTCTGCTCGCCACTCTGTCTGGCGTTGCTTGCGTTCCATTGGACCAGCCCTCTCCGTGCCGACGACGATCCAGTGCTGACACTGTCTGACTTCCAGGCTCCCGGCACAAATGATTTCAAAAGCGAAGCCGCCCCGGTCAATTTCAGCGAGATTCAACCGATCGATCTGGATTCTCGATTCGCAGAGATGCAAATGCGAATCCAAGAACTGGAATCCAACCGATTCGACGATCGAAGCACGCTGCGACAAACAAGCGAAGGCCTTCAACCCAAACCCGAAGAAGGACGCCTGTTTGCCACCTTCGAAAGCGTCCTCGTCCAGCCCACACAGAGCAACAGCACGGCGATCATCGTTCAAACCGACGAAGGGTTTTCACACATCGGGTTCCCTTGGCAAATCGAGCACAGCCCGAGGATCCAATTCGGTCGCGAAGCGGAAGACAACACACTGGGCTGGCGAGTTCGATTTTGGGAATTCCGTCACTCAGATGGTTTGATCGCCAATGATGCAAACGGACTAATCCCAACCGGAAACGAAGGCACAGCGGGCTACTTCATCGAAAACGGTGACATCCTGACTGGCCTCGCGTTCATCAACGAAGGCGAATTCCAAAGCACCGTGCGAACCGATGTGATCGACTGGGAGCTCCAGCGGCGAATCGCCAGCCCAGTGGATTTCTATGCCGGCATTCGATACGCCAAAGTTGCCCAAGGCTACTATGCCTCCACCGACGAAGGCACCATCCAAGGTCACTCCCAATTTCGAGGAATGGGACCGACCATGGCACTGCAAATCAACCATGTTCTACCGGTCGAAAACTTGCAACTTTTCGCGAATCTTCGCGGCTCGATGCTCTACGGAGCACGCAAGTTTTCCGCCACCGACAGCCTCACGCCTTTGGGTAACATTCGCCAAACCATCGGCGACATTGACTTGCGTCCCGGTGACGACTCGGCTGATTCTCTGGTGGCCAATGCCGAAATGCAAATGGGACTTCGCATCGTGATGACCGATCATTTTTCAATGACCGTTGCGATGGAAGCGATGCACTACAACGGCGTTGGCGGCCCCAACCCAACCGGAGTCTTCACTGGTCCCGACGGCGGCCTCAACGGAGACTCACCGATGGACGACAACCTTGGGTTTCTCGGCCTGACCGTTGGATCCCAGCTGAATTGGTAGCCGGAACCGCTCCGACGTTCACTCCACGCCCATTGCTTTGCGAAGCACGGGATCAAACACGTCGGCCTGGCGCATGAAACCAAGGTCGCTGGCGTGAGAACCATCGGTCGCACCGTCACCATCGGTTCCATAAAGCTCATCGCCAGCGATGTAGTGCAGCCCCGTCACGCCGTCGGCAAGCAGCGACTTGTACGCCGCCTGCAGAGCCTCATGATTCGCGGTGTGATGAGCATCACGTGCTGGCAAGATCCAACTGTTTGTGTTCCGGCGATCTTCCACCAAAACAATCGGCGTGTCCGGTTTCGCGGCACGAATTTGCTTGACCAACGGAACGCACCTCTCGGTCACCATCGCAGCATTCATGTTGGGCAGGCAATCGATGACATAGACCGCTGCGTCGACTTGGACCAAGAACTCTCCGACTTCAGCATGCATCTTTCCATTGCCAGAAAAGCCCAGGTTCACGACGGGCTGATCGAAACGACGTCCCAAAATCGCGGTGTGGACCATACCAGGACGGCTGGCACAAGCTCCATGTGTGATGCTGGTTCCGTAGAACACGATCGGCTTCTCACGTGTCGGCAACTGTTGGAATTTGCTGTCCGGCGAAACACCAATCTTCAAAGACTCGATGCCATTGTAAAGCGGAAGGTAAGCGGCGTACTCACGCATCCCCGGTGCCAATGAATCGATGACCTTTGTTTTGACTTCTTGTGATGTCGGGCGAGTGACCTGCACCCATCGCCAGTTGCCTTCACCGTCGCGGGCATAAAAATCGACCCCGCTGACTCCGGTCGCAGGCATGTGCGGCATCGCCAGATTCTTATTCAGCAATTTGTAGTGCGCGTGAATGGAGGTGGCATCTGTTTTGAATCGAACCATCATCCCAGCAGAATGACGACTCAGGTTCCAAACGTTTGATGTCACCGAACCGTTGGCGGACGCCGGGAATCGATCAAACCATCTCGCACGTTCTTGGTCGGCCAAGATCCTTCCTTCGATGTTCTGCTCCGCGACGTCGTACCACGCGACGCCGTCCTCGACCGTTCGCCCGGTCGCCATCTCCGGATCCAAATTGCCGATCGAGTCGGCAACCTTCTCTTGAGCCTCAACCGGGACGATAAACCAAGGCAACACAGCGACGAAAATGAACCATCGAATCTTCATTTGGAATGACTTTCTGATGCGGGGCAGGGGAGGGAAGGAGACGGATCCTGTTGCGGATCAATCCAGCTTCTTCGCTGAACAAAGAGGCGGCTGACCAACATAGTCGCCCTGAAGCTCCCAATGTGGGACAGCGACATGGAGCAGGGCAGGGCAGTGCGGCTTTGCAGGGACAGCACCCCCGAATCAAACGATGGTCACACCTGGTTGATTCGGCTTCCCAATGATTTCAACCGGAATGCGAACGCGATCATTGCGATGCTGGAGATAATCGCTAGTGCTCCCAAAATCCTGACCAGCGTCAGCCCAAATCCCATCGGCGCGGCCAACAGGGCGATGCCGATCAAAACAGAAAGCACGCCAGCCAAGATCAACCAGCCTTCGCCTTGGATGTGTCGACGATCTTGAATCGCAGCCGCGATCTCAACCACACCCGAAACGACCACCATCGCACCAATGACGCTGATCACAATCGTCGCGGTCAACCCAGCGACCAACATCGGATTAGCAAACACGAATATGCCAGCCAAAAATTCGATCACGCCTCGAACAATCGTTCCCGTTCGCGACGGAGTGTCACCGACCAATCCCGCGATGATCGCCATCACACCATCAAACGCCAAGAAGAATCCGGCGACTTGGGCAAACGTTGCCAACGTCATCCCGGGTTGAAACAACGCGTAGATGCCCAGAACCAACAGCAACAAACCTCGGATCAGCGGCAACCACCAAAGCGACGCCACATCCGACAGCACGTTCCGCATCGTGTCCTTCGGTTCTAAATCAGACATGCTTCGATTTCCCAAGCCTTCAAGTGGATTCGCGTGATTGCAGAGCCGAGTTGGCCACTCCAACGTGATCTCGCCCAGCGATACGCGCCGGCATCGAATTCAATCTTCGCACTTTGAGAGCAGCAATCCAACCGACCATCGGGCTTTTCCCTATCCGTTCGACTCGTTTTCGCTGCCAAGTGTCGGCATCACTCGATGAACTTCGATCTCCTTCATGGAAGGCATTCTTTCTCAATCGCGGGGCAGGGCAGGGCGGATGGAGTAGCCGGAATGTGCATTCGGCTCCACAATGGCATGGGAATCGCCACGGGATTGCAATGCGATGGCAAATGGTCGCGGTCGCAATTCACTCCCCCGATCAAACGTTCACGACTGAAAACGATCTCACCAAAGGAATGTGCACGATGGAGTCTTCTACCCAACCGCAATTTCGTTTCACGCGCCGAATCGTGATAACGACTGCATTGTTGCTGATTGGATGGACGCAGCCCGCGACCGCGCAGATCAACGAAGAACAAACGGTCCAGGCCGCGACCGCGGTACTGAACGAAACGATGTCCACGCCATTGAGCCAAATCCCAGCACAAATGTTGCAGGATTGTCACGGGGTCGCGATTGTCCCCAACGTGATCAAAGGCAGCTTCATCGTCGGTGCTCGGCACGGAAAAGGATTGTTGTTCATCCGCGATCCCGACGGCACCTGGCACGCTCCGGTGTTCATCACCTTGACCGGAGGCAACGTCGGTTGGCAAGTTGGTGTGCAAGCCTCCGACATCATTCTGGTCTTCAAAACCGCTCGAAGTGTCCAAGGCATCCTCTCCGGCAAATTGACCTTGGGTGGCGATGCCTCCGCCGCAGCCGGGCCGGTTGGACGCCAAGCCGCAGTGGCCACCGATGGTCAACTGCAAGCTGAGATCTACACCTATTCCCGAAGTCGTGGATTATTCGCGGGAGTCTCCATCGACGGAACGGTGCTTCGAGTCGATCAAGTCGCGACGGGCATGTACTACCAAAGCCCCGCACCCGGCCAACCGGTTGTAATCCCCACCTCGGCGGCCCAGCTGACCCAGGCCATCGCTCGCTACGCCGGCCAACAAGTGCAGGTCACACCGCCTGAACCCCAATCACAATTCGCTCAACAATACCGGAGTGATCGCCCCGCGGTGCTGCAGGATCAGTTGCTGCAAATCGCTCCTGAGCTCTTCAAGTTGCTGGATCCGCAATGGACGGCTCACTTGGCACTGCCGCTGTCAGCCAACCCAAACGAAGTGCCTGACCCCAACGCGTTGGCAGCCGCGGTTGCGAAATACGATCAAGTCGCGTCGGACCCACAGTATGCATCCTTGGCCGGACGTCCTGAGTTTCAATCCGTTCATAGTCTATTGAAGCACTACCAACATTCGCTGATTCCGAACGCTCAAACGCTCCAGCTTCCACCTCCGCCGATCAACCGTTGATTATCCTCTGAGTCGCACCTTCGCCCCGCAACTCTAAACGAACGATCGAATGCGTTTTCTTCTGCTTCTGCTGGCATGTCTGCCGCTGACCGTTTCATCCGCCAACGATTCGCGACCCAACATCGTTCTGATCATGGCGGACGACATTGGCATCGAAGGTCTAGGGTGCTACGGCGGAGTCTCTTACGAAACGCCTGCACTGGATCAATTGGCCAGCGATGGCGTGCGGTTCACCCACGCGTACTCGCAACCGTTGTGCACACCGACCCGAGTCCAACTCATGTCGGGCAAGTACAACCATCGCAACTGGAAGACGTTTGGAATCCTCGATCCAAACGTGAAAACCTTTGGTCACCGAATGAAGGAAGAGGGCTACGCGACAGCGATCTTTGGCAAATGGCAACTGCAATCGTACGACCCGCCCGGATATCCCGGTGCCGATGAACGCCGCGGAACAGGCATGCATCCCAAGGACGCGGGCTTCGACCAGTACGCGTTGTTCCATGCCTTGCACACCGAAGACAAAGGCTCACGCTACGCCAACCCAACGATGCTGGAAGGCGAAGCAGGGCAGGGCGGTACGCTGAAAACTTACGCGGGTCAATTTGGCGAAGACATCTGGGTCGAGAAAACGATCGACTTCCTCCAACAAGAACGCGACGAACCCGCCTTCGTTTACTACCCGATGGCTCTGCCTCACTGGCCCTTCGTGCCAACGCCAATCAGCGACGACTGGGATCCGTCGCAACCGGTCGTTGAACAACTGAAGTACTTCAAAGACATGGTGGAGTACATGGACATTGCGGTTGGGAACTTGATCAACGGCCTGCAGTCCAACGGTTTGCGAGAGAACACGATTGTCATTTTCTACGGCGATAACGGGACGCACCTGAAAGTGGTCTCCAAGCTCGCCGACGGTCGATCCATCCAAGGTGGCAAGGGCCTGACCAAGCAAACCGGCATTCACGTACCGTTGATCGTGTCCTGGCCAGGCCACATCCAACCGGCCGTGAGTGACAAGCTGATCGATGCATCGGATTTCTATCCAACGTTGATTGAATTGGCGGGCGGCAAAGTGGTGGAGGATCCAACGATGGACGGAATCAGCTTCGCCCCGGAATTGTTTGGCAAACAGGGACAGGAAAAGGAATCCCTGTTCTTTTGGTACGACCCGCGTCCCGGCGAAGACAAATCGCAGTTCACTCGCGAAGTGTTCGCACTCAATCGAACCCACAAGTACTTTCGCGACGGACGCTTGTTCCGCTTGACCAATCGACCGCTCGAAGAAATTGCCATCGACCTGGATCAAGCGACCGAGCAAGATCGAGCCGCGATGAAAGAGCTTCAACAACGCATCACCGAGGCGATGGCGGGAATCGATGAACCACCGTTGCTCGACGCCACCGGCCATCCAATCACCCAGCAAATTTCGCGGTAGCGTCGTGTGGACTTGCACGATCTGGCTGGCAAACATGCGGCCGCATCGGAACCAGATGCTCGAAAGACGAGCATCGCCTGCAGCATGAAAGCTTGGGATGAAACAGGTCGGCAAGAGTTTTTCGGAATCTGAAATCTTTTGGCAAACGCCACTGTTCCCACGTGCAAGCGGGGCGAACGCTGGACTTCGAAATGTTTGGTGTCATGGAACGCATTCGTTTGCGCACGCTTTCATCCCGGTAGGGATTAAGAAAGGCAGGAGCTGGAAGAAAAGTGGCATCCGCGATCGGAGCGTCAACACCAAACGTTTCGCAGCCCAAGCAAACGCTCACATGGTTCTGCCCGATCTTTCCTGCCTACCTGCCTAGCAACACTCCTTGGCGTTTGGAATGCGATACAATTCGGGCCTCCTGCCTGGACCCCGCCTTCCTTCCCACCTGCAGAGGTCGACGCATGCGTCCGATCGTTCAGATTTCGTTGGACCTGACCAACATTGATGAAGCCCTGGAAACCGCCGAACTTGCCATGCGAGCGGGCGTGGATTGGTTGGAAGCGGGAACACCGCTGATTCTCGCCGAAGGCTTGCACGGCGTGCGTGAACTTCGTGCCGCGTTTCCCCAAACACCAATCGTCGCCGACCTCAAAACGATGGACGGCGGGTACCTGGAAGCCGAGATGATGGCCAACGCCGGCGCGACCCACGTCGTGGTGATGGCTCGGGCTCATGAAGAAACGATTCGCTGCGTCGTCAAAGCGGGTGCTGACTTTGGTTGCCAGGTCATGGGCGACAACATGGTCAGCGAAGACATGGTCGCCGGTGCCAAACGTCTGGAAGACCTGGGGTGCGATTACGTGATCCACCACATCGGCTACGACGAACGCCGAGGCATCGCGGCTCGCGGCGATCGAATGCCAAGCCCACTCGACCAATTGCGTGAAGTCGTGCAAGCAGTCGAGGTTCCCGTTCAAGCCGTTGGTGGATTGTCGATCGAGCAAGCCATTGAGTGTCCCAAGTACGGCGCCCCTCTGGTGGTTTTGGGAGCACCGCTGACGATCGACGCCGACGCGTTTCGCACCGCCGATGGTGATTTGGAATCCTCCCTGCGAATGATCTGCGAAGCCGTGCATGCGCAAGAGGTCGCCTAACAGCGACAGCGACAACTAGCTCTCTGTCATAACCCGCAGCGTGAGCAAGGGATGGAGTTGCCCGGAGCTCCTCGCGATTGCTCTCGAATTATCAGACGTTCCGAATCTTCTTCACTTCGTCAATCAACAGGCAACCCCATGCAATCCGCCGCGGTGGTGAACTACGCTCCGGAACCGAAATCCGTCGAAATTCGCGAAATCGATCGGCCTGAGATCGGCTCGCAAGATGTCCTGCTGGAAGTCTCCCACGTCGGCGTCTGCGGCAGCGATCTTCATCAATGGACCGCACATCATTCTTGGCCGGTGAACTACCCCGTGGTTCTGGGCCATGAATTTGGCGGACACGTCGTGGAAACGGGAAATGACGTGGAGGGCTGGAACGAGGGTGACCGCGTGGTCAGCGAAACGGCCGCGATCATCGATTCCAACAACCCCATGACGCGGCGTGGCCTCTACAACTTGGACCCCACACGCAAAGGGTTTGGCTACGGCGTTGACGGGGCAATGACTCGCTATGTTCGCGTTCCCTCGCGAATTTTGCACAAGGTGCCCAAGTCGCTCGCGTTTGAACACGCTTGCCTGACCGAACCATGCTGCGTCGCCTACAACGCAGTCGTTCGCAACGCACGCATTGAACCGGGCGATCGAGTCATCGTGATGGGTCCCGGAACCATCGGCATCCTATGCGCCGCCATGGCCCGTCTTTGCGGTGCCGAGGTGGCTCTGGTTGGACTGGAATCCGACCGACATCGATTGAACATCGCGGAAGAACACTACGGCTGCCAAGGCATCATCGGTGATCCCACCAACTGGGCCAACGAGCGTGATGGGATGGGATGCGACGGCGTGATAGATGCCGCCGGCTCCAGCATCACGCTGGAAATCGCCATGCAAGTTGTGCGTCCCGCGGGATGGATCAGCAAAGTCGGCTGGGGACCACAACCGCTCGGCTACAACCTGGATCCACTGGTTCAAAAGAATGTGACTTTGCAAGGAAGCTTCAGCCACAACTGGCCGATTTGGGAACGCGTCTTGGCTTTGCTCACAAGCGGACAACTGAACGTCGCACCGATCATCGGAGGCATCTGGCCGATCGATCAGTGGCAGACCGCTTTCGAAAAAATGCACCGCGGCGAAGTCGTCAAATCGGTGCTCCAACCCATCTGATCCCAGGTGGCATAGGCTTCCAGCCTGTGTGTGCTTCACAGGCTGGAAGCCTATGCCACTTTCCTTCAACAGACAGCAGTCCAATCATGCCCCAACTGGCCGCGTTTCCCAAAGCCTACATGACCGCGTTGTGCAAAGACGGTTCGATGAAGCTGGCCGAGTGGTTTGAACTTGCCTCGACGCTGGATGTTCAAGGCCTGGAGTTCTACGCCGGCTTTCTAGAACTGGACGACCAAAGCAACTGGCCCTCGCTTCGCCAGCAGGTTGAAGACCTCGGGATGGTCATCCCCATGCTGTGTTGTTCACCCGACTTCACGCACCCAGACCAAGCCTTCCGTGACGCTCAAATCCAACAACAATTGCGTTGGATCGAGATGACAGAAACACTTGGTGGCAGCTACTGCCGAGTGCTCAGTGGACAGCGACGCCCCGAACTATCCAATGAAGAGGGCATTGAGTTGGCCGCCGACTGCATCACCCAGTGCCTTCCCTACGCTGCCGATCGCGGCATCACGCTGATCCTCGAGAACCACTACAAAGATGACTTCTGGGAGTACCCTGAGTTCGCGCAATCCATGGACGTCTTTTGCGACTTGGTGGATGCCATCGACCATCCGAACTTCGGCGTCAACTACGACCCCAGCAATGCGTTCTTAGCCGGCGACGACCCACTGGAATTGCTTCGCCGCGTGTCTCACCG
Organism: Rhodopirellula bahusiensis; assembly: GCF_002727185.1. Classification (NCBI taxonomy): domain Bacteria; kingdom Pseudomonadati; phylum Planctomycetota; class Planctomycetia; order Pirellulales; family Pirellulaceae; genus Rhodopirellula; species Rhodopirellula bahusiensis. The sequence goes on along the minus strand of NZ_NIZW01000028.1, from coordinate 15,569 downwards.
CGTCGTCACCATGCACGCCAGCGATCGCTTCCTGATCGAAGGCACACTGCAAGACCTTCGCGCCGAAGAAGATGGCTCGGTCGGTTACGCTCAAAGACTCCGTCATGGTGAAATCGGCAAAGGCCTGAATGATTATGATGCCATCTTTCGAGAATTGAAATCCAAAGGATTCGATTCCTGGATCAGCATCGAAGATGGCGTGGATGGAATCGACCAACTTCGTCGCAGCGCCGACTTCCTACGCGGCAAGATTTCTCAACACTGGAATTGATTCGACCGTCCCATCCCACCTGCATTCCATCCACTCATTGTCTCACCTCGAAAGAACGCCGCTCATGTCCAGTCGCCGGCCAGCAACCATCGACCCAACTCAACCTAAAAAGCTTGCCCGATTCGGTTTCGCAATTGCGGCTTGCCTGTTGCTAATCAGCCTCCCATGGAAGCCTCTCTTTGCTGATGAATCTGACATCGATTTGCTGGCCAATTCTCGCATCACGGTCGTTGGAGACAGCATCACGCAAGCGGGACACTACGTTTCGTTCCTGTCGTATCAATTGCAAAAGAGTTACCCCAAACGAACCTTCGACATCTATCCACTGGGATTGTCGAGTGAAACCGTCTCGGGACTGAGTGAAGACGGACACGCGGGAGGCCGATTTCCACGGCCATGTTTGTTCGAACGATTCGACCGCTTGCTCACCAAACTCAAGCCAGAAGTTTTGATCGCATGCTACGGAATGAACGATGGAATCTACCAGCCGCTGGAAGAAAGCCGTTTCGCAGCGTTCCAGAACGGCATCCAAAACATGATCACTCAAGCCAAACAGGCCGGCGTGAAGAAGATCTATCTGGTTACACCGCCGATCTACGACTACCAACCAAGAGATGACTCATTCAACTACGAATCCGTGCTCAGCGAATACGCTCGCTGGGAAACGAAACTGAACATTACGAATGTCAAAGTCATCGACCTGCACACAGCGATGCTTGCCGCCCGAAAGCAACGTGACCAACCGTTTTCAAAAGACAAAGTGCACCCCAATGAAGACGGGCACTGGTTGATGGCACAAACCATCGCGTCCGCACTCGGAGCCAGCGAAACAAACATGACATTGGCAGAAGTCAAAGCGGATCCCGTTTTCGCGTCGATCGATGCGATCCGCAATCTTCGCTGGAAAGCCTGGATGAACCACATCGGATACACGCGAGAAAAAACCTACCCGCCGCAACCTCTCGGCGGGTCGGAAGCACTCGTTGCCGAGCAAAAAGAAGCGATCAAGACGCTCCTTTCACGCTAATACGTGCGAGCCAAATGGCCGCTAACCCTCCGTTTCGCACATTTCTCCTACTTAAGAAAGAGGCCGAAAAGTTGCTTCGATCGCCCCATGAGAGGGTCACTACTCGATAGACTAGGGGAGCGTTGTCGATTTGTTTCCCCCCAGCTTTTGCTAAGGAGCCGGATCGCACACGCAGGCATGCGGTTGGCCAGCGTTCCAATGGCAAACGCGAGTTCTCCCGGCCCGTGTTCAAGCGGCATGCTTCCCACCACAAAGTCATCACCCGGGCTAAGACTCGCAAGCGATGCCTGAAAAGGTCGTTCGTCGCAAGCGTTTCTTCCCGACGCGACACATCGAGGCAAACGCAAGTGATCCCCACCTCTCTCCTGCATCGGCTTTCATTCCTATTCGGATGTGCAGGGATCGTTCTGGGAACGGCAGTCGCAAACGCTTCGTCACCTGCGTCTCGCGATCTGTTCGAAATCCACGTTCGTCCGACGCTGATCAAACACTGCATCCAATGCCACGGCGAAACCGAACAAGAGGGCGGCCTGAAACTGACATCGCTGGGCGCGCTACTGGAAGGCGGTGACTCCGGCCCCGCGATCGTTCCTGGCAACGCGGACGACAGTTTGATTCTGGAAGCGTTGCGGTTTGAGTCGTTTGAAATGCCTCCCGCTGGCCAATTGGATGCTCCAGTCGTCGACGGCTTTGCCAGCTGGATCACCGCCGGAGCACCATGGCCGGAAGATCTTGTTCTCACCCCGATGCCGATCATCACCGAGGATGACCGAGACTGGTGGTGTTACCAACCGATCGCTGATCCAGCCGTCCCCGACGTTGATGATGACAACTGGTGCCGAAATGAGATCGACCGATTTGTTCTCGATCGTTTGAAGCAAAAGAACTTGCGTCCCGCGGATGAAGCCTTCCCTTCGCAGTTAACCCGACGCTTGCATTTCGCACTGACCGGGCTGCCACCAACTTGTCCGCCTCCAACCAGCAACCAACACGACGCCGCCACACCGGACGACTGGTACGAGGCACAACTCGACGAACTGCTTAGCAGCCCCGCCTATGGTGAACATCAAGCTCGCTATTGGTTGGACTTGGTTCGCTATGCGGACTCGGATGGTTACAACGCCGACCACGCGAGGCCGCACGCGCACCTCTTTCGTGACTACGTCATCCGATCGTTCAACGACGACAAACCGTACGATCGTTTTGTTTGCGAGCAGCTCGCCGGCGACGAAATCGATCCCGGCAATCGCGATGCTTTGATCGGAACGATGTATCTGCGGCATTGGATCTACGAATGGAACCAGCGTGACGTCGAAGGTCAATGGCAAGAAATCATCAGCGACATCACAGAGACCACCGCCGATGTTTTCTTGGCTCAAGGTCTGAAGTGTGCTCGATGTCACGACCACAAATTCGATCCTTTGTTGCAACGTGACTTCTTTGCTCTGAAGGCGTTCTTCACTCCGCTGCTGCCTCGCGAAGACTTCCCCGTCGCTGACATTGACGCTCGCACGAAGTATCAAGAGCAACTTGCCAAGTGGGAATCGGCTACCGAATCGATCCGCGACCGACTCCACGAAATTGAAACCCCGGCCTTGCTCGCTCACGCGACCCGTGAAGGCGTCGACAAGTTCACGCAAGAAATCCAATCCATGATTGCTTGCCGGCAATGCGACCGATCCGAATACGAACATCAAATCGCGTCGCTGGCCTCCAACCAATTCGACCTTCATCCGGACAAACTGCCCGAGTACCTGGACGGCGAAGCGGAAACGGAACGCAAGTATCTGCGCAAGCAACTCGCTCAGTTCAATCACCTGAAACCCAAGCCGCTTCCCAAGCTCCCATTCGTCGCCGGCGACGTAGGCCCAAATTCACCTCCAACGCTCATCCCCGATCAAGACACATCGCCGATCGATCCGGGATACCCAACGATTCTGGATCCGGAACCAGCTCAAATCATGGAGATACCCGAGGTCCTGCAATCAACCGGCCGTCGATCGACGCTGGCCAAATGGATCACCGATCCCGCCAACCCACTGACTGCTCGCGTGATCGTGAACCGAGTCTGGCAGCAACACTTTGGTCGCGGATTGACGGAAACGGCCAGCGACTTCGGTCGGCTCGGCACGCCACCGTCGCATCCCGACTTGCTCGATTGGTTGGCGACTCGGTTCATCGAAGACGGTTGGAGCCTCAAAAAGCTGCATCGACGGATCCTGATGTCCGCCACCTACCGACAATCATCGACGCGCCCGATGGACGACCATATTTCGGAAATCGATCCACAAAACGTTTGGCTGTGGCGAATGAATCCAAGGCGATTGTCGGGCGAAGAAATTCACGATGCGATGTTGGTCGCCAGCGGAGAAATGGCGACGGACAAGCGAGCCATCTACAAGAAAATCAAACGAAACAAACTCGATCCGTTGCTCGCTGCGTTCGACTTCCCCGACCGAGTCCGCAGCCAAGGCAAACGCCACCGAACGACGACTTCTCCGCAAGCGTTGTTGCTAATGAACAACAGCTGGCTGCACGACCGAGCCAAACGCTTGGCCGAAGAATTCGCTGGCGAATCGATCGACGAAATGGTCAACGAAATCCACCCTCGATTGTTCCACCGTCCCGCGAATGAGTGGGACCGTGAACGAGCCGCCGGCTTCATCTCAGCCTATCCATCCGAATCTGATGATGCGAACGATCAAGAAGCGAAGACCGCTCTCCTGCACGCCTACCTTTGTTCCAGCGAGATGATTTATGTCGATTGAAACATCCGCCTCAACCAACGGCTTCTCACCACGACTTTCGTCGCGCAGAGAAATGCTGCTGCAATGTGGTGGCGGCTTTGGTTCACTGGCATTGGCAGGCCTGCTGCAAGACACCGCATCGGCAGGCCCATCGTCGGAGGCTCCCTCGCCGCTGGCATCGAAGCTGGTTCATCATCCAGCCAAAGCTAAAAGCGTGATCTTTCTGTTCATGGATGGCGGCCCTAGCCACCTGGACACGTTTGATCCGAAACCTGATCTCGACAAGTTGGCGGGCAAGCCAATCCCAGAGAGCTTCGGTCGCGTGCTGACTGCCATGGGTGAATTCGATTCACCGATCATGCCGACCCAGCGAAAGTGGGCCCAACACGGCGAAGGCGGACTTTGGATTTCGGATTGGTTGCCGCACACCGCGAAGATGGCGGACGAGTTGGCCGTCATTCGTTCTTGCTGGACCAACGGCATCAATCACTCCGGCGGCATCTGCCAAATGAACACGGGCAGCCAATTCGCTGGGCGTCCTTCGCTGGGCAGTTGGGTGACCTATGGCATGGGCACCGAGAACGAAAACCTGCCCGCGTTCGTTGTCATGCAAGAAGGCAAAGGCCGAGTCATCAACGGGGCCCGCAACTGGGGTGCAGGCTTCATGCCCGCGATCTATCAGGGCACCACGATGCAGCGCACCGGGTCACCGTTCACCAACCTGGACCGCCCCAAACATGTCGCGGGTTCGCAACAACGAGCGGCACTCGACTTCTTGAGTGATCTGAATCAGGCCCACGCTGCCGAACGTTCCGACAACAGCGAATTGGAGGCGCGGATTCGCAGCTTCGAACTCGCCTACCAAATGCAATCGCACGCTCCCGATGCAGTCGATTTGTCCCAAGAGACCGAGCAAACCAGATCCCTGTACGGGCTCGACCAAAAGGAAACCGCCGACTACGGGCGGCAACTTTTGATGGCTCGTCGCTTGGTCGAACGTGGTGTCCGGTTCGTACAGTGCTATCACGGTGCGGGCAGCAAGTGGGACGCTCACTCCAAAATTGAATCCAATCACACACGCATGTGCCGAGGAATGGACTTGCCCGTCGCGGGATTGATCCAAGACCTCAAGCAACGCGGACTGCTCGACCAAACGTTGATCGTTTGGGGCGGCGAATTTGGACGGACGCCGATGAGCGAAAAAGGTGACGGCCGCGACCACAACCCGACTGGTTTTTCGATGTGGATGGCCGGCGGCGGCGTGCAAGGCGGCCAAGCCTACGGCACCACCGACAATCTCGGCCTGCACGCCGTGGAAGATCGCTTGCATGTGCACGACATCCACTCCACGATCTTGCACTTGATGGGCATCGATCATCGAAAGCTGATTTACTTGCACAAGGGCCGCCCCGAACGCATCGACCAAAACGAAGGCCGCGCGTACACGAAGATCGTGAAACCGACCTAGAAAAAATTCGCTACTCGGGGAAGGATGGCGTTGAGCCAAAAGAGCAGAACAGTTGCCCCCAACTGTTCCGTCAGGCAACTCTGGATCGCCTGGCAACGTCATCTCCAAGCCAAGCTGAAACACGTTCGCGCAGCGTGTCTCGGCAACACCACCCGCCCACGCAAACGTTTGAGACAAACGTTCTACTCTGGGACATCCACAAAAACGCCACGCGGCCCGGCATTCAAAACCGGTGTTGAGCCCAATGTCACTTGGCGTTCCCAATCGCTATGGATGTGCCCGCAAACCGCGAACCGGGGCTTCTTCGCCAGGATCGTTTCGCGAATGCTTTGACTGCCGCGAATCTTGCCGGCGCTGTCGTGATCGACCGTGTCCAACGCGGGTGAGTGCGTGATCAGGATCGCTCCCTCAGGACATCCCGCCAGCATTTCGGTCGCCTGCTCTTCGTCGAAGTCATAACTCCAATCGCCAAACGGAGTCACCGGGATCCCGCCGCCAACGCCCCAAACCGGGACGGAGCTTCCGTGAAGTTCGATCTCGCATCCTTCTCCGTGCAAGACAATCGCGGCCTGCCATTCCACAGTCGCATCTCGCAACTCTTCCACTGTCTCACCGTTGCCGGGAACCAGCACAGTGGGCTTGGTGATCGATTGCAGAACATCCAGCGTGTCAGCCAAACCTTCGTGCCGATTGGCGAAGTCGCCTGCACCGAGAACCAAGTCCGCTTGGTCGGCGAGTCCCACCAATCGCTTCGCAGCTTCTTGGTCACGATGCAGGTCACTGAAACAAAGAACTCGAATGCTCATGCGCTAGTCTTGTTGGGAAAGATTGGAAGAAAGAGACAAAGCAAAATCACAACCCGCAGCGTTAGCAAGGACATCCCAAACAAGCACGTTGGCCTCACCGCTGAAGCGAGTGCCTTGCTGACGCTGCGGGTTATGACTTGCCGCGACACGGTGCAATCGATGAACGGTTCCAATTGCTAAGTCGCGTTGGCCATGTCGGTCAATTGGATGGTCGCACGGCTTTGTTCTTTTTCGAGGTACGTGCGTCCAAACTTCACGTTGACGTGATCCCAAGGGAGCTTGTCCATCATCTCGTACTTCTGATGCACCTGTTGATCGACGTCGATACCAGCGTCCTCGATCGCTTGCCACCAACGTTCTGCGTCGAGGTGTTCGGTCCAACCATCCATGCGAGCCCCGCGTTCCCAGGCCAGCCGAATGGCTTTTCCAGTCCGGCGGTCACCTCGGCTGATCACGCCTTCCAGCAAGCTGGTTTCAATGTCGTGGCACTTGATGTTCACGCTGCGAATCTTGCGACGTTTCCACAGGTAGTCGTGGGCCCACTTGAAATATTCGCGAGACTGCATCCCGTTCCATTGATACGGCGTGTGCGATTTCGGAACGAAGTTCGAAACACTGGCCGTGACTCGCGCGTAGCGGCCGTTGACCTCTTTGCCGACCGTCGAAATCGTTTCGGCCAAGTCCACGATGCCGTCCAAATCGACTGGCCGCTCGCCAGGCAAACCGCACATGAAGTACAGCTTCACGCTTTCGAAACCGTTTTGGAAAGCCGACCGGCATCCCTCGATCAAATCGCTGTTCTTGATCTTTTTGCGGATCTGTTGCCGCATGTCATCGCGAGCCACTTCGGGTGCCAACGTCAGCGATTTACGCCGTGTGCTACCCAACAATTCTGGCAGCGTTCGCAACTGGTCGTTGACTCGCAAACTCGGCACGCTGATGTTCACGTCCAGCGGCACGAAGACTTCATGCAACCGTTTCACCAGCTCGGCAAAGTGCGGGTAGTCACTGCTGGAGAGCGACAGAATGCTGATCTCGTTGAAGCCCGTGCTGCGATAGCTTTCCAACGCCGCGTTGACGATCGTGTCGACCTCGCGAATTCGCAGCGGTCGTTTGATCACTGTGCTTTGGCAGAACCGGCACAGGTGCGGGCAGCCTCGCATGATCTCGATCGCGATTCGGTCGTGCACGCAGTTGACGTACGGCACAATGGGCTCGGTCGGCAACGGCATGCCATCCAAGTCACTGATCACGCTGGGTGCGATTGTCTCCGGCACGTCATCGCGAGTTCGAATGATCGATCCGATTCGGTTGTTGTCGGAATACTGTGGCTCGTAGAACCGAGGCACATAAGCAAACGGCAATTGCTGAGCCACGCGAGCCAAGGCGTCTTCGCGTTGCTTCCGGCCTTCTTCACCGGTCACGAATGTTCCGTCGGGCAAGCGGGCCTCTTCACGAAGGCTGAGCCACAACTCGCAAACCTCTGGCAGCGCCGGTTCGCCGTCGCCGGTCACCATCACATCGAAGACGTCGGCCATTGGCTCCGGGTTTTGACAACATGGTCCTCCCGCAACCAACAACGGATCCGCCATCGTCCGGTCAACGGCGTCGAGCGGTATCCCGCCGAGGTCGACCATCGTCAACACGTTCGGCGAGCTGATTTCGTACTGCAGCGACAATCCAATGACGTCAAACTCGTTCAGAGGCGTGAACGTTTCCAGCGTGTAGAGCGGCAGGTTGTGCTCACGCAGTTTCGCTTCCATGTCCGGCCAAGGCATGAAGACTCGCTCAGCACACCAATCGTCTCGCCGATTGATCATCGAATACAGGACTTGCAGCCCGTGATGGCTCATCCCGATCGTGTACGCATCGGGGAATCCAACCGCGATTTTCCCGCGTAGTTTCCGATGGTCTTTGACGATGATGTTGCGTTCCCCGCCAACATACTGAGCCGGCGTTTGCACGTGAGGCAAAACGCGAGATTCGAGTTTTCGTCGGAGTTCGTGATGAATCATAAAATACTGGCACCAAAGACGGATCGAGTGGTCAAGCGACAACCGGGTGTCCATTAAAGCGAATCCGGCCGCCGGAGTCATCCTCAGCCTCATTGGGGAATCGGCTGGCGTGGGATAAAACGGAGGATCAGAACGCTGAGCGGCGAGAACGCAGTCCAAATCAAACAGAGAACGAAAAAATGAGCGAATACGAAAGCGTCGGCAAGGTTTCCGATTTCGAGGACAACGTGGGCAAAGCGGTGCCCGTCGACGGCCGAATGGTCGCGGTTTTTCGCAAAGGCGACGAATGGTACGCGATTGACGATTTGTGCCCTCACATGGGTGCGTCCTTGGCCGAAGGTCACGTCGAAGACCACTCGGTGACTTGCCCCTGGCACGCTTGGCGATTCTGCATCAAAGACGGCACCTGGGAAGACAACCCGCGAACCAAGGTCGACTGCTTCGATGTCAAAGTCGAAAACGACGAAGTTTGGGTGCGAGAAAAGCCGGACGTGGAATAGCAACGCGTTTCCCCGCATTTGACGCCTGCGTTCTCTGCTCGCCCCCACCGCGAATCCACAATTCAAACCGAATGACGCAAACAATCTTTCTGGGATGGAACCAACCGCTGCTGGTCTCAAGCCTGCAGTGGCTGAAAGAAACCAACGGGCCGAAAACCAGAACCAAAGGCGACTGGGATTTGTCGCACTTGGATTTGGTGTTCCCCTCCCGCCGCGCGATCGACCGAATGAAGGAGCTTCTGCAAGCCGAGGCCATCGCGGCGAAGCGAACCGTGGATCTCCCGCGAATGCTAACGGTCGGCGACCTGCCCTCCAGGTTGTACGAATCCGACGCGGCGGCATTGGACTTCGAACAGACGTTGGCCTGGGCGCGAGTCCTCGCGGCCGCCAACCAAGATGACTTGAGCGTGCTGATTTCCACCCCACCGGCACCCGATGCCGCCGACGCTTGGTTGGAACTGGGTGGCACGATGCGGCGGCTGCACAATTCCATCGCGGCCGAAGGCCTGACCTACGCCGACGTCTTGGCAATGTGCGACTCAGCCGGCGAGCGTCGTCGTTGGCAATTCTTCGTCGACTTGATGAAGGCTTACTTGGCGGAACTCGCCGCGGCGGGAAAAGCCGATCCCAACGAAGCCCAACTTGACGCGATTCGCAACAACGCTTGCCGCGCGACTCGGCCGCTGGTGCTGATCGGGACCACCGACATTTCCAAACTGCTGGTCTCGATGTTGGGCCAAGTCGAATCGTCCAAGAACTCGGCTGCGATCACGGCTTTGGTGGCAGCTCCCGACACCCACGCGAAACGATTCGATTCGTTTGGAAACTTGAACGCCGGACGCTGGCAATCTCATTGCTTGCCTTTGCAAGACGGCCAACTGATTCCCACCGGGGACATCTCGGATCAGACCGCTGCGGTGATGGAAACGCTGTCGGAACTGGGCCAGAAATACCGCATCGACCAAATCACGATCGGCGTCACCGACGAATCGCAAGTCGAACCGATTGAGAACCGCTGTGACTTGTTGGGCGTCGCGACGCATCGCCATTTGGGACACCGCGTCGGTCAAACCGCCGTCGGACGATTGATGCACTTGATTGTCACCTATCTGCAACGACGGACTTGGCGTTCGCTGGCGGCACTCGTCCGTCACGCCGACGTGACTCGGTATGTCAGTGAGCGTTGCCCTGACCATCCCGAATCGGAAATGTGGTTGCGAGAGCTCGATCAACTTCTCTCGTCCGCCTTTCCCCAGTCAGTCGACGAGCCCCTTCCTGAGGAAGTCCAGCAAACCAAAACCGCCAACCAAATTCGCGACGTTTTGGATCACTGGTTGTCGCCGCTGATTGAAAACACCGAACCACAGCCGATTCGGCAATGGAGCGAAACGCTTCAAGCAATCTTGCTCGAGTTGCATGGCGAAAACGCTCAGTCGCTTCTGCCGGTGGATCCCGATGCCGCCGAAGAGTCGGAAGAAACGGAGCCTAACGCTTCAATTTCCAGAACCCAGCAAGCCCTGCGTGCCGTCTTCCGATTGCTGCACCGATTCGCCGACCTCAGTCCGTCGCTCGATGAGCCGGTCGAAGGTTCCGTCGCCGTTGAGATGCTCGCGTCACGCATGAGCGAAGTGCGTTGGGTCGACGATCCCTCGCCGACTGAAATTGAATTGCTGGGATGGTTGGACCTTGCTCTCGATGATTCACCAGCCCTCGTGGTTTGCGGATTGAATCATCCCTTCGTTCCCGAAGCCCAATCAGGCGACCCGTTCTTGCCGCAGTCGCTGCGATCGACACTGCATCAATCCGCCAACGATCGCCGCTACGCTCGCGACGTGCATGCGATGCAGCAATTGCTGACGTCTCGCGAAACGGTGCGTTTTCTCGTCGGTTCACACTCCGCCGACGGATCACCCACACCGCCGTCGCGTTTGCTCGCCGCGGCGACGCCGGAAGAAGCCGCCAAGCGGGTTTGTGATTTGCTGACGGTTCCGCGACCCAAGATCGAGATCGAACCGATCCAGCCACCTCCTGCGGTCCGCGTTGATTCCCAAGCCTTCTTCGCTCCCCCGCCACCGGAACCCGGCCGGACAATCGACACGCTCAGTGTCACCGCATTCTCTGCCTACCTCGCTTGTCCTTACCGGTTTTACCTGCGCCATGTTTTGAGGCTGCGACCGCTGGATGATTCGCCGTTGGAGTTGGCGGCCAACCAGTTTGGCGACCTTGTCCACGGTGCACTCGAAGAGTTCGGAAGAAGCGACTACAAGAACGAAACCGATCCCAAACGCATCGAAGAAGCCCTGATTGAAGAGCTGCACAAATTCGCGGCAAAACACTTTGGCGACAACACCTCCACGACGGTGAAGTTGCAAGTTCGCCAAGCCCAACGACGTCTGAAAACGGTCGCCCTTCGACAAGCCGAACGTGCCTCTGCGGGCTGGCAAATTCACGCGGTGGAAGACGCCGTCGATGAGAAAAAGATCCACCCCATCACCGGCAAACCCAAGAAGCCAACGGGCATCGAACTGGACGGCCAGTTCACGGGCCTGCGTGGGCGTTTTGACCGCATCGACTTTCACCCAGAAACCGGGCGTTGGGCGATTCTCGACTACAAAACACACGGTCACAAACCGGAAAAGAAACACCTCAAAAAACTGCCCGATGGATCGACTCAGTGGGTGGATTTGCAATTGCCGCTGTACCGTCGTTTCATTCCCGATCTCGGGATCGATGCCGAGCCGGTGGATGTTGAACTGGGGTACTTCAACGTGGCCGAAAAAGACACGGAGACGCAAATCAACCTGGCCGAATTCACCCCTGCACAATTTGCCGCCGCAGACGAATTGATCCACCACTGCGTTCGCGAAATTCGTGCGTGTCACTTCGAGCCCAATCCCGACGGCGTCGAGTTTGACGACTATGAAATGCTGATGAATGAGAGCGTGTTCATTCCCATGGACGACGACACGGAGGCCTTCGAATGAGCAACCCATCCGAACACCCATTGTTTGACGACAACCCGTTCTTCGACGAGGACGCCAGTCCTTCAGAAGCCGAAATGCTTCATGATGACGATCGCCTTCCCGAGGACGAATCGCTTCCCGATGAATTGGACTTTGTCGTTGATTCCCCGGCGACGCTCCAGGAAGCGTTCGAGCCAACCTTGGTCCGAGCCTCCGCGGGCACGGGCAAGACCTACCAACTGACCGCTCGGTTGCTGAAGATTCTGCTGACCGGTGCGCCACCAGAAACCATCCTCGCGACCACATTCACTCGCAAAGCCGCCGGGGAGATTCTCGAGCGAGTCTTGATCACGCTCGGCAAAGCCGCGATCGATCCGAGCGAAAAAGCGATCGCGGAATTGCGACAACAAGTCGGCATCGAAGGCTTGCCGCGTCACGTCTGCGGGCAACTGTTTCATCGCTTGCTGAGAAACATTCACCGGCTGCGCATTTGCACGCTGGACAGTCTGTTCTCGCAGCTTGCCCGAGCACTGCCGTTCGAATTGGACCTTCCGCCCGGTTGGCGTTTGACCGACGAGGTCGAAGAAATCTGGTTGCGACAAGTCGCGATTGGGAACCTGATCGAATCCCTGCAACCGGCGGAGACCGAGACGCTGATCTCCATGCTCAGCCGCGGCGATGTCAAACGCAACATCGCTCGCGAATTGATCGATGTGGTTGAGAACACGTACAACCTGGCGCGCCAAGCCGACGTGGAACGCTGGGACCAATTGAAAGTTCCTGAACTGCCTGAGTCCGCCGACATCACACGCACGGCAGGCATGCTTCGATCGGCCGAGGTCCCGCAAAAGTCGCTCGTCAAAGCCCTCGAATCCGCAGCCGAAAGCCTCGAAATTCGCGAATTTGGTCCGCTGGTGGAAGCCACGCTGACCAAGAACATCGCCAAAGCACGTTTGCATGGTGAAGAAGTCAAATTTGGACGCAGCAAGTTCCCGCCGGGTTTGGATCCCGAGTTCGACTTGATCTACGAAGTTGCTCGGCATGAATCGCTGTCTTTGCTGCGGGCTCAGAACCACGCCACCGGCATGTTGGTCGACCACTACGACACGTTGATTCAGTTGGTCAAACAAGCCCAACGAGCACTCGCGTTTGATGACATCGCAGTTCGCTTGGCCGGTGTGTTCACGCAGCTCGACAACCACACGCTGCAAGACCGACTCGATGCTTCCATCGATCACTTGCTACTCGATGAATTCCAAGACACCTCGCCGGTGCAGTGGCAAGTCCTTCGATTACTGGCTCAATCGGTCACCGGTGAATCGACCGACTCGTCGTCCAATGTCTTGGATCCCAAACGTTCGAAATCGTTCTTCTGTGTTGGCGATACCAAGCAAGCCATCTACGGTTGGCGCGGAGGCGTGGCCGAGATCTTTGATGCTGTCGACAAACAAATCCCAGGCATCATTTCCAAGCAGCAAGACGAAAGTTATCGCAGCAGTAGCGTGGTGCTCGACGCGGTCACGGACGCGTTTCAACATTTGCCTCGTCACCCAATGGCCGAGGGAACGGATCCGCCCAACCCCGCCGACAAGGCGACTTACGAAGCCAAGGCCCTCAAGCGATTCGCCAAGCGTTTTCCCAAGCACACCGCTGCGAGAAAATTGCCGGGCTACGTTCAGTTTCGAACCGCGGAATTGAACCTGCAACCACCCGCAGACTCCGACGCCAAGACGAAGAGCAAACCGTCCGCGGCTGAGATCCAAAAGGGATTGCTGGACGACGTTGCCAAACAAATTGCCGAGCTGCACCACCAATCACCGCACCTGACAATCGGCGTGCTGACTCGCACCAACAGCACCGTCGGTGCACTGATCAATCGACTGGAACACCTCGATGTCGACGTCAGTGCCGAGGGCGGAAACCCGCTGGTCGATTCCGTCGCCGTGCGTTGGATTCTGTCCGCGCTGATGATGTGCGAACATCCCGGCGACGGTCGTTGGCGTTTGCATGTGGCGAGCAGCCCGCTCCAGTTTGTCTTGCCGCTGTCGGACAGCGATGGCAAAGGCGAAGCCGCCGATCAGCTTCGATCTCGAATCGAGGACCAGGGTCTCGCCAAAACGATCCTGTTTCTCGCGAAAGCGTTGATGCCTCACTGCGACAGTCGTGAGAACGTGCGTTTGGAACAACTGATCGAATTGGCAACGCTCTACCAACACACAGCGGACAGTCGCCTGCGTGACTTCGTCGAACTGGTTCACGAAAAGCGTGTCCAGCGTCCGCGGGCGGCGGTCGTTCGAGTGATGACGGTTCACCAATCCAAAGGGTTGGAATTTGACGCTGTCTTCTTGCCCGAGATCCACAAAGCGTTGCTGGGACAATCACCACAATGCTTGGCCGACATCCCCGAGATTGGCCAACCCGCACGCGGGCTCAGTCGTTCCGTCGGCGAGGCCCAATGGCACTTCCTTCCCAAACGCTGGCAAGCCGTGTTTGGCGGCTCCGTTGCTTCCCGTTTGACCGAAGCGATGTGCTTGCTCTACGTCGCCATGACACGAGCTCGGCAAGGTTTGTACTTGGTGATTCCGCCCGCCGGAAAGAAGGACTTCAACAACAAAACCGCCGCCTCGCTGCTGTATCACGCATGGAAGTGCGAAGCCGACCCAACCTCCGAAGGCGAAGTGTTGTTCGAAAGCGGCGACGCGAATTGGTTTGGCGATTCGAAGATTGAACCGATGGCCCCATCAACCGAAAAGGAAGACGTGCCAAGCCGCCGGTTGTCATTCGCGTGATCGACCAGAGTCGCATCAAGCGAATCAACGACGGCCCCATCCGGGGCGATGGTCTTATGGGCCGCCAACGATTCTCGGGGCTGCCGCACCGAGCTACTGACGCGGACTCCTCCGGAGCCATCCACGAAATCGCCCCGGACGGGGCCGACTTTCTTAGCTCGGGGTGGAAGCCCCGAGAAACGTGAATACAGGCGAGATGTTCAAAACGCCCCGGACGGGGCCGGCGTATCGCTACACTTGAATGCTCTTTCCAACACATTCACCCGAGGTGATTTCCGATGGCGTACACCAATTTGCGTGTCCATTTGATCTGGAGCACCAAGGATCGAAAACCATCGATCGCCGAAGCATTCCAAGAAGACATCTACGCCTACATCGGTGGCATTCTTCGCAAACGCAAACATTCCCTCTTGGCCGCCGGCGGGGTCGAAGACCACATCCATTTGTTGGTCAGCATGCATCCAGCGCAATCGATTTCCGATTGTGTGCGTGACCTGAAATCCAACTCAAGCGTTTGGGTGCACGAACATTTCCCGAAACGGAAAACCTTTCAGTGGCAGACGAAGTACGGAGCGTTCTCTGTCAGCGAATCCTCCGTTGAATCTGTCAAGACATACATTTCGAATCAAAAGGAACATCACAAGAATTTGACCTTCAAGGAAGAGTTCACGGCGCTGTTGCGCAAACACGGCATCCAGTTCGATCCTCGTTACGTGTTCGAATGAACGGAAACGTGTCGCCCATCCCACGACGGCCCCGTCCGGGGCGATGGTCCTATGGGTGGCCAACGATTCTCGGGGCTGACACCCCGAGCTACTGACGCGGACTCCTCCGGAGTCATCCACAAATCCGCCCCGGACGGGGCCGACTTCCTTAGCTCGGGGTGTCAGCCCTTGTCTTTACCCACAACTTTTCGATCTGGTTTGCTCCGCCAGACGCATTCCGTCAAGTAGTAGGGTGAGTTCTCGATAACCTCGCCAGAT
>NZ_NIZW01000027.1 GCF_002727185.1 Rhodopirellula bahusiensis | reverse complement strand
ACCCACTGACTGGCGAGCCGTATGCGGGAGAACCGCACGTACGGTTCTGAGGGAGGGGAGTCCGGCTCAACCGGACTTCCCTACCCCTATCAGGTGGTTGGCGGGTTCCCCTGACTTGGTCGCGTTTTCGCGGTAAGTTGTGAGGAACCACTTCGCGAGGTTCACTCGCTACCACGTTTCACAGGCAAACATTGTGTTTACAAAAACGACAGGGGAGTCATCGCCGGCAGCGAGACACTTTTTCACGCGGGCGAGTGGCAGCCGTTTTCGTGCACTGTTTTGCGTTCTGCTAGGTTCGGTTTCACTCAGCGTCGCTGGCTGTGGCGGATCCACCGCACCGGTTCAGCCCCCGGTGATCGAAGACTACGTTTCGACTGGCGAGGTCACGCTCGAATTTGTGATCGACGACGAGACAACGAAGTCGTACGTCGTGGACAACGTCGCAACCGGATCCACTTTGGAGAGCCTGATGCGTAACCTGAGTTCCCCGAAGATGGAAATCGGCGGCGAAGGAGCCACCGCGTTCGTCAATTCAATCGATGGGATTTCCACGGACGCCACTCGGGGATGGACGTACACGATCGATGGCGAATTCGCGACAACAGGGATCGGTACGACGGAATTGAATCCACCGACGAAGGTCGTTTGGAAGTTCACAACCTTGGAAGAGGCGACCGCGGATCAAGAGTGATCGGCGTTTGAAAGGTTGGCCTAGGGTTTGAGTCGGGCGGGCTCCGGAGGAGGCCGCGTTGTTAGCTTGAGGCGGGGACCCCAACGCCACTCAGCGTTGGACGCGGGCGTTGCCCTTCCAGATGCTCCAGACTTGGTCTTCGTCGGCGGGTTGGCCGTAGTCGGTGTAGAGCGTTGCGGTCAAAGCACCGGTTGCCCAGCCGAACTGCGAGCTCTTCTCTGCATCCCAGCCTTGCAGCACGCCGTAAAGCAAGCCGCCGACGAATCCGTCACCGCCGCCGATGCGATCGATCACACCGATTTCGCGAGGCTCAATGACAGCGAACTCGGTGCCGTGCGAAACGATCGCACCCCAGTGATGCAGGTTAGCGCTCTCGACTTCACGCAGAGTGGTCGCAAACAGAGTGGTATCGGCGTATTCCTTTTTGACTCGGTTGATCATTTCCTTGAAGCCATCGATCTTCGCGGAAATGTCACTGCCGCCGGCTTCGGGGCCTTCGACCCCGAGGCACAGTTGGAAGTCTTCTTCGTTGCCGATCAGGATGTCGGACAGGCTGGCGATCTCTTTGAACTGAGCCGCCAATTTTTCTTCGCGACCTTTCCAGAACGAGGCCCGGTGGTTGAGGTCGAACGAGATTCGTGAGCCATGTTTCTTGGCCGCACGAGCGATCTCCAAGCAGAACTCGCTGGTCTCTTCCGAGAGAGCAGCGATCAAGCCGGACAGGTGAACGATCTTGGCGCCTTCGGTTCCGAAGATGCGATCGAGGTCAAAGTCTTTGACGTTCAGTTGTCGGCCGACTTCACCGGCGCGGTCGTTTTGCACGCGAGGTCCACGCGACCCCCAACCGCTGTCGGCCATGTTGATTTGGTGACGCACGCCCCAAGGGTTGTCTTGAACGAATTCAGGACCTTCGTAGTCCATATGGCGGCCGGCCAAGTCGTCTTTGATGAACCGGGCGACTGGGCTGTCTTTGACAAACGCGGTCAAGATTTTGACGGGCAATCCCAGGAACGACGAGATGCTGCCGACGTTCGATTCCGCGCTGGTGGCTTGCATCTTGAACGTGTCGCTGCAGTGGAACGGTTGGTGGTCCACTGGCGTGAGGCGAATTCCCATGCTGGTGGGAATGACCATGGCGTATTTGGCGTCGCTGCGTAGTTCAATCATGGGACAGTGTGGATGGGGAAAGTTGGGATGAAGGGATGAGCGGCAGTTAGCGAGTCATTTCACGAATGGCTCGCCGCGAGATAGGTTCTCAGATGAAGAGCAGTGAAGCGGATTCACTGAGAGGTCTGCGCTGCCTTGCTTACGCTGCGGGTTATGAATCGTGAGCGAATCAAGAAACTCGTTCGAAGCAGGGTTAGATCGTGACGGATGCGAATCCGCCGTCGACCGCGATGTTTTGCCCGGTCACAAACGAAGACGCTTTTCGCGAAGCCAACCAGATGGCGGCACCGGCGAGTTCTTCGGGTTTTCCAAAGCGAGCCATCGGGGTGTGCCCGACGATTTGGCCGCCACGTTCAGTGTACGAGCCGTCGTCGTTGTAGAGCAGTTTGCGGTTTTGTTCGGCGGGGAAGAAACCGGGGCTGATCGCGTTGACTCGCACGCCGGTGGTCGCCCATTCGCGAGCCAGCCACAAGGTCAGGTTGATCACCGCGGCTTTGGCGGCCGAGTAAGCCACGACGCGAGACAGCGGGATGATGCCTGACATCGAGGCGATGTTGATGATGCTGCCGACGCCGGCTTCGATCATCGCGGGCGCGAACACTTGGCTGGGCAACAACGCTCCGCCGACCAGGTTCAGGTCGAACACGTGTTGCCAGGCTTCGCGAGGCAATCCGCAGACATCGCCGCCAGGTGGAATCGTCGCGTCGGGATGGTTTCCGCCCGCCGCGTTGACCAGGATCGTTGGCGTTCCGGCCCAAGCCGTGATGGCATCGCGAGCTTCGGCCAAGGAGTCTGCCTGCATCCCGTCGACGGCAAAGAATTTGGCTTCGCCACCGCCCGAGGTGATCGCTTTGACTTTCGCTTCGCCGCGTTCCGCGTTGCGTCCCAAGACTGCCGTGCGAGCCCCGGCCGATCCGAGTGCCTGGGCCATGTGGCCGCCGAGCTCGCCTGTGCCGCCGATCACGACCGCGACATCATCGTTCAATTCAAAAAGAGTATTCATAGTGGCGGTACTTTACTCGCAACGCGACGCAGAGAACAGCACGCGAAACAGGGAAGTTTTGCCAGTCGAACGACGCAGGGTCTATGGAGAGCGGGGAGCTTTTTTGATTCCGCTTTTCGGCAGATTTCCACATGGCGTACCTCTCCCGAAACGAAGTATCGGGAGAGGTCGAGCGACGCCGTTCAGGCGTACGCGAGGGTGAGGGCCGTGCATGTGAAACGGCGCGGGCAGCCCTCCCCGGAATTCTCGCTGAACGCTCGCATTCCGACCCTCCCCAACTGCGTTCAGGAGGGTGAATTCAAACTTGCGAGCACTGCGCTTGTAAAACTGCACGACCTCCTATGGAGGAGCGGGGCAGATTCTTGCTCGCCTCAGGCTTGTTTTCGCCAGTCCACCAGGTGGACTTCGACACTGCGGTAGCCGTTGAACTCGTTGATGACGGGCCGGTAAGCGATCTCGATCGGGCCGTTGTGCTGGTTCAGCGGTTCGCACCAATCCGCCGCACCGAAGGCGACGCCGCGGATCACGCGTTCGCCTTGTTTCAGACGCACGGACAGGTGGTTTTCGCCCCTGCCCATCTTTTTGGCTGGTTCGTTGAGCTGAATGTCGCGGCCCATCAACACGGGACGCGGGTTGCCGGCGCCGAACGGAGCCATCGTTTCGATCTGCTTCATCGTTTGCAGGTTCAGTTGGCCGAGCGGAGCTTCCGCATCGATTTGAATCGCAGGAGCCAATTCTTGCTCGGACCACTGCTTCGAAACCGCTTCGCAGAAGTCACCACGGAAGGCTTCGATGTCAGATTCGCGAATCGTCAGTCCGCCCGCGGCTGGGTGACCGCCGTAGCGAACCAGTCGGTCCTCGCACTCTCGCAGGGCTTCGTAAAGGTTGATGCCGGTGCCGCCGACGCGTCCCGATCCGGTCGCGTCGACTTTGCCTGCGGTGTCGAGCGAGAGGATGATCACGGGTTTGGCGTATTTCTCGGCCAATCGCCCGGCAACGACTCCGATGACTCCGGTGTGCCAGCCGACTCCGGCCAGCACCAGCGCGGGATCGTTTTCAGGATCAAAGTCCGCTTTGGCTTGCTTTTGTGCGGCCAGCTGAACGCTTCGCTGCAGCGTGTCACGGGTTCCGTTGAGCTGGTCGATGTACTGGGCCAACGCCACGGCCCGGTCGCCGGCTTCGATCGTCAGCAGCTCGATGCCCAGTTGAGCTTGTCCAAGTCGCCCAGCGGCGTTCAATCGGGGAGCCAGCCCGAAGGAGATGTTCTCCGTCGTCAATTCGCTGGCTTGGTCGAGTTTGGTCAGCTTCATCAGTTCCCACAAACCCGGCAGCGGTTCGGTCTGCATCACTCGCAGGCCGTGATTGACCAGCACGCGGTTTTCGTCGAGCAGCGGGACCACGTCGGCGATGGTTCCGATGGCGGCCAGCGAAAGCGATTGCATCAGGAATCGCTTCATCGGCGGCGTGACTTTTTTCTGCCCGCATTTGGCTTGGCACAGCGACCAGGCGAGTTTGAAGGCGACGCCGGCACCGCAGAGTTCGCCAAACGGGTAAGCCGTTCCGGGCAGTCGTGGGTGGACGATGATTTCGGCGTCAGGCAGTTCGTCGCCGATTTGATGATGATCGGTGACGATCAGGGTCACGCCAAGCTCGCGACAGAGTTTGGCGCACTCGAGGCTGGCGATGCCGCAATCGACCGAGATGATCATTTGCTTGCCGCGAGCGACCAGTTTGCGGATCGAGTCCTCGTTCAGGCCGTATCCTTCCTCGAGCCGGTTGGGCACGTGGTAACTGACCTCGGCCCCGATCAATCGCAGGCAATTGACCAGGATCGCGGACCCGGTCATGCCATCGGCGTCGTAATCGCCGTAGATGACGATCGGCGTTTTGGCTTCTGCGGCGGCCAGGATTTTTTCGGTCGCGGCAGGCACGCCGGGCAGCAACTGCGGGTCACGCAGGCTGGTGAGTTTGGTGTCCAAGAACGTGGCGGCGTCTTCTTGCGAATAAACGCCGCGACTGACCAGCAACTGAGCGACGACGGGAGGCAGTCCCGTGGTGCGGATCAGTTGTTCGACCAACGGAGCATCGTGCGGAGTGATCCGCCATTCCCGCTTCGTCCCGGAATCAACAAGCTGGTTGGTATCGGAAATCGAGCTGGAATCGGTACTCAAATCGACCGTCGTCCTTGAATAGAGTCGGCGCTGAGAAGCTTACTTTTTCTTTTCAGCGTGCCAGGTGTGCTTGCGCAGGTTGGGGTTGTACTTCTTCAAACGAAGTTTTTCCCCACCAGGCTTTTTGCGGAGGGTGTAGTTGTACTGTCCGGTTTCTTCGCAGACCAGGAAAATGGTTTCTGCTTTTTTCTTGCTCTTGGACATCAGACGTGCCGGCGTGGTTTGTCAGGGAAATGAAATTTTCGAGCCCCAGAGTATGACTAGCCAGGTGTGATTTTGGCAAGTCGTCCTTTTTTGGGGCGAATTCGGAGTGTGATTGTCGCCCATCGACTCCGCTCGATGGAGAAAGGGCCGAGATCCGGCTACCCTCAACCTAAACCGGAGTGTCAGCCATCGGGGCTGACCCAATGAAGAAACTGGCCCTCGCAAAGGTTTGCCTTCTCAGGGTTTTCTTCGATGAGCGACGCAGATATTCGTATTGCTCACCTGATCGAACAAGATGATCGAAAGCATCGGATTGCCAGAGCTTTCCGCGCCGTTCCAACGCAGCGTTGATTTTCTTGGCGGTGAAATGAAGCCACGAGAAGCACTGTTTCGACATTGAGTCAGGATCAGCGAACGACGCCAGTAGATGCACGTGATTGGGCATGACGACGAAATCACCGAGTCGATAGCGAATTCCGTCGAAATGGTGCAATGCATCGGCGACAATGCGAGCGATCTCAGGACGTTTCGAGACACACGCACCGTGACAATCATCAAGAAAACGTTCGTGCGTCTGCCTGAATTGTCTCTGGAACGTGTCTTTGAGTTTTTGTTCCAGGGAGTGGGCAATCGATTTCCAGTTCAGCGTTGTGGCCTGGGGTGGCCTGCTCGATGCAGCCAGTCGACCCGTTCACGATCCCATCGATCGATTACTACCGCGGGGATGGAATCGGCCAGTCGAAAGGTGATGAACACGATTGCTCCCGCTTGCGACCAGTGCGGTTTGCAGCGTTCCTGAATCGAGAACTCGGCTGATGGGTCGAACGGTTCGCCTAACATGCTGTCGTTGTATGTCCGGGGTGACTCCATTGGACGGAGCCAATGGGCGACTGTTGGTGCGAAGCATATGGCTCCATCGGGCGGAGCCGATGGGCGACATTGAATCACATCGCGTCGTCGACGAATTCGCCGTCGGCTCGGTGGCCGAGGTAGGTGAGGATTTGTGGATCGATGGAATGGGTCAGGAAGCGGACCGAGCCGTCAGCGAAACCGAAGTTGCCGCCGCCGGGGTGCTCGCTGGCAAAGCCGCCGACGAACTCAGGCGGGTCTTTTTCCTCGCCCACTCCCATCGCACCTATCGTTTGAATCCCGCCGCCGATCAGCGTGCCGGTGTTGCGGAGCGAAGCTCGTGTGCCGGAGGCCCAACCCAGTGATGCGAGGGTGGGAATCATCTCGCCGATCAGGATCGTGTGGCTACTGCCATCGTAAATCTCGCGGTAGCGAACCTCGCTGTTGAGAAACAGCAATCCGTTGTTGTCTTCGTCAATCGCTGCCTCGACGTCGTGATGGCAACCGGCGTAGTTCGATAGTCCAGCCGTTTCGTCACTGTTCATTCCAAATGGAAACGAAGGGCAAAGGAAGGCAGGGATTTGATAGGCACGGACCTTTGCATTGACCGGAGCATAGGTGCTGGCGGTCAAATCGAAGTCGTCCGCGGCTCCTTGTTGTTCGATGTAGGGCAACAGTCGAACGAGATAACTAATGTGTTCGCCATTGGGCGTGTTGACGATGGGCCCGGTCGGGTTGGTGGTTCCTGGTGGCAAGTGCTCCATCGCGAATTCGTAGTTGTGAGTGGCCAGGGTGATCTGGGCCATGTTGTTGGCGCAACTCATCCGGCGAGCCGCTTCGCGTGCGGCTTGAACAGCCGGCAGCAGCAAACCAACCAAGACGCCGATGATGGCGATCACCACCAAGAGTTCGACCAGCGTGAATGCACGCCGTGACGAAGAGGGGAATGTCGTTGTCATGCTAAGTTCCTGAGTGAGAGGCATGGCCGGGATCAAAAAGTGGAGGCGATTTGCCAAGTTTGTGAACGCTGGATGCGATGCGGGTTCTGCGGTTCGTCTTGACCCAAGCGTGCGGTCACGTGAACGGTCAGCGAGTCTTTGGAGGAGTCGTCTCGCGTCACTTCGATTTCGATTTCAGCGGGATCACCGCCGCGAATCGCGTCGCCGACCGACCAGGTTTCTCCGGTGTAGGCATCGTCCTCGTGAAGTTGCCGGTGGGCTCGGACCAAGCCGGCTTCTAGCAACCAGTCGGCTTGTTCGACTCGCAGCAGTTGCTGGGTTTGGCGACGGTGAGTCAGACTGCTCTTGAGCGATGTCATGACCAACGAAACCGAGATGGCCAAACACACCAGCACGTAGATCAGTGCGGTGCCTGGGCGTGGAGAGGGTGACGAGCGGGGGCGGAGTTGAGGTTCGGCCCTCCCCTCGCTTCGCTCGACCCTCCCTGAGGGAGGGTGAAGAGTGGAGACGCTTCGCTCAGTTCTTCCAGAGGGAGGCTGAAGTGCGGGGGTGATGTTGGAGGAAGGGAAGGGCATGTCGCTGGGACGAGGTCGATCAGGCACTGCGCGTTTCATGGCTTCACCCCAAATCGTGCGTATCGATTCAGTTCCATTCGCAAATGCAAATCGTTGCGATCGGTTGTGTCCGAGCTGGCTGCATTCGGATCGTCCGATGGTGGCAACCGACTTGGGATAGGCGTGCCACTGGAACGTTTGACTTGCAGTGTGATGGCCGTTGGCAGTTCGGTTTCGATCCAGTGCACGCGAGAACCGGGTTGCAGTTCAAAGACGTCCGTCCGCGTTGTGCTGGCGTCGATCTCTTCGGTACGCTGAATGACCGAACCGTCGATTTGATACACGACATCCAGAGAAGGCAGCGTCAACGTTTGGCCGTCAACGGAAGCTTTGTCAGCCGTTCGGGCATCGTCCCGAATCATCCGCGTCAGACGCGTGAGGTTGGTTTGGTGAGCTTGCCGGGAGTGCATTTGTTTCGAGAGTTTCATGGATTGGTGGATCCAGCCGATGGAAACAGTGATCAGCGATGAAAGCACTGAGAGCACGATCATCAGTTCAACCAAAGAATGCGCACGCCGCGCGGGAGAACGAATCATGGGGATGGCTCCTCGTCGGTGTCCGTGTCCAAGACCCAGCCGACCAATTCCAGCGGAGTGCCAGGATGTCGGCGTTTCCAGTCCAGACGCAAAGTAACGCGTGGGCTGAGTTCGTCATCAAGGAAGTCGCCCGACCATTCAGGATCGGACAACAAATTTTGGAGTTCCTCGGAAGCTTCGAGTTCGTCGAGAGTGGCCTCGATCTCATCGAGCGGAAGCGAGGTGATGCGTTCCAGTTCGCTGGACACCGCCCAGGTCGCAATGCGTTGTTGATTGGTGTCTTGCCAGACTTGATGAATGCGAAACGTCAGAGAAGTGACCACTGACATCAGCGCGATCAGGATGGAGGCGGCGACCACCAATTCAATCATCGTGAACGCGTTTCGAGATGACGAAGTTCGGCATGTGGAGCGATGGTTCATCACGCGAGAGCTCCGATCAGGCTGGTGAGGACAAGGAAGATCGCGATGCAAACCCAAGCCACGACAGCGGCTAGCAGAAGCAGGCTGGCCAAAGAGACCGCTCGCGTCAGCAAGTGGCGGCGAATCGAACGTCTGTCGAATCGTGATTCCGCCAACCACTGCAACAACCAGGCTTGAACGTCACTCGATCCTGCCACCGACAAGGCTTGGGATTCTCGCGAAGTCAAGATTCTTTCGTTTGCCAGCGTCGCCCACGGATCTTCGCCTCGTTCCACTCGCTCGCACGACGCAGCGAGTCTGCGTCGTGTTTGGGGAACGTGGTGACACTTGGAAAGGGTCTCGAGTCCCGACGCGATCGGGCGACCGGAGCCGACCACAATGGCCAACAATGACAGCAAGTTGACCGAAGGTGGAACGAAGCGTTCGTGCCATCGAAATGGGTTGAATCGATGCGGGCGTTTTTCCCCAAAGAACAGCAGACGCCCCACAACGAGCATCAAGAGAATCGCAATTCCGAAGAAGAAAAACTCGCCACCGCGATGGCTGACCAAGATTAGCGAACGAGTGATCGGGGGAAGGTCCAAGCCAAACTCGCCGAACATCTTTTCGAAGGTAGGCATGATGAAAATCATCATGAATGCCAGGATGAACCACGCGACGATGAAGCCGATCAGCACTCGAGTGAATTCCGAGCGAGGATTTCGCCAGCTGGAATCAGTGGACTCGGATTCCAAGCCTTGGTCGGAGATCAAAGCCTCGTAGGTTTCGCTCAGTGTTCCTGTTTCGCTCGCAAGCCGAATCGCCATCAAACCGGAGGGAGCCAAGATGCCAGGTGTTTGTTCGAGGGCGTCCGCGACGGGCGTGCCTGCTTTTAAAAGCATCGCCAAATGATTCATTCGCATTCCAATCGGGCCGCCAAATTCAGCCGCCAGAAGATGCACCCATTTCGCCGGGTTGGTGCGTTCCTGGTGTGCGACCAGCAACGTTCGAACCAAGGCTCGTTGCGGGATCGATGAAAGCGCCAGCAAGCCGTCAGGCGTGTTTTGCGTTGGGGATGATGGCGTGCTCATGTCAATCCACTGATGAGTTGAACGAGAGGCATGAAGAGTGCAATCATCACCCATCCGATCGTCATTCCCAACATGCAAACGATCAGAGGCGACACCCAAATCAGAATGTCGCGGCGTTGGTGCCGTTCACGGTCGCGATAGATTGCAGCGACATCTCGCATGCTATCCGCTTGCTGAGGAATCAACTCGGTTTGCACAGCATGGATCATCAGGTGACATGGTTTGCCATGGATATGAGTTGGACCTGAAAGAGGAACTCTACCGTCTTCGATCGATTGGACGCATTCGTCGCTGAGCCTGGACATCCAGCGGGAAGGGCTGCTTTCGCCAGCGATTTGATAGGCCTCTCGCCGGGTCAGGCCCACGTCCAGCATCATTGCGACATGTTCTGCCCACGACGCCCAAGCCAATCTGGCGGGTGTGAGCAGGCGGCGACTCATGCGAACCCAAGGCGGATGTTGGCCGATGCGGTGAGACTGAAACCGAACCAGTTGGATGACCAGCCCAATCGCGACGACGGCAGCGAGAAGCCACAACCCATATTCACGGGTGAAATTCGAAACGGCGAAGACGGTTTGCGTCGGCAACGGAAGTTCGAGGCCAAAGTCGTCCATCATTTCTTGGAATGGTGGTACCAGAAGAACGCAGATCACCATCAGAATCACGATGCTAGCGAAAGCCAGAAACAACGGATAAACGAGGATGATCCATAGCCGGTTACGAGTCGGCCGACCGGAAAGTGTGCTCTCCCATTGTCGGACCGCGTCTTCGAGTTTGGTCTTCTCGTTGGCAACTTCGGTGGAGGCATTCGGTTGTGAGGTTTCCAACTGGGATGCAGCCAGCAATGGTTGGCAGATCGCAAGAGCATCCGGGTGATGCAGCACGTCCTTTGCGGTGATCGGCTGGTCAAACCACCGACTCATCAATTCCATGTGCTGGGCCACGGGGCCGACGGATTGCTGGGCGGCCTGATGCAATTGCAATGCGATCATCGATCGTCGTTGAAGCAATTGTTCAATTTGTTGCTGGACGAACCGGAGTCCACTGGTGCTCGAAGCGACCAGTTCAGGGACCACTTCGTCTTCGGGGGTGGCAGTCATGATGTCACCCCAGGCTGGAATCCCTCGTTTGTGCGTCTGGCTGACGTGGGGTCACTGCGTCGTTCCGCGATGGGTGGAGGAGCAATCAGTGGTTTCAGAGCCTGTCCCTTCGGCAGATTGCCGATGGGAAGATCGCGAGTGGGCTTTGACAAATCGTGAATCAGCGAAACCAGTGGATTGAACAACGCAACGCTGTAGGCGAGTGCGCCTGTTCCGCCGATCAAGGAAGTCAACACGAGCGGCAACACAACTCTCAACACGCTCATTCGATTCGTGGCGCTGGTTTGGAAGTGAGCTCCCAGACGCAACAGCGTTGCTTCGGAGGACGCGTTGAGCGTTCGGCCGCGGAGCGTTGTTTGCACCTGATTGCGGGCGGCTGGAACGCTGTCGAGTAGGTCGCAACTGAGGTTCACTGCTTCTTCGGCTGGAACGCCAGCTTTGGCCATCGCGGCGATCAAACGCATCGCAATGGCGGAGGCATTGTCGCGGATGTACGCGCCACCGCCGAGCCGAGCGGCCCATCGCGAGACGCCACCGGTGATCCAGATCAGCAAGCAGGTGCCCAGCAAAACGAAAGGGGCGACTAAGAGGGCCATCGGTAGGAAATCAACGATGGGATCTGAACGGGAAGCCAGCGGCGTGGAAGGAACCAGTTCCATGTCAGCTCGCAACGCGTTGATGGTGGGCCCAATGAAGTGGCTGAAGAACGCCAGCCCCAAGTAGCCGACCAACGCGAGAGTCAGCAAGTAGATGCATGACCCCCAAAGCAAACGCGAGAGCTTTCGTTCGGAACGAGTGTCATGGGTCAGTCCGTCCAGGACGATTTGCATGTTTCCGGTGCGGGTGAAGACTTCTCTCGCCGCCCGGTAACGAGTTGGCCATTCGGCGGCGGGTCGCCGCTTTAGCAAGCCAACTTTTTCAAGTGTCAGCGTTCCACCCACAGATCCGCCGGTTCCCAGATGGATCGGAACGCGAGCCATCACGGCGGCTGCCAGCCCATCATGAAAGACATCGGGCTGTGAATCAGAATTCAGAGGCCGTGCACTGGAGCCAGGGTCGCTCATTGTTGGCGACCCGACTTTTGATTGAATTGGATGTTGTTCGAGCCTTGTTTTGTTGGGCGATGGTGATTCATCACTTCCATCAACGCCCAGTCCAGTGATTGGTTGGTCAACGATGATCGCATGACGGCTTCTTGTTCCACTTCGTCGCTGCTTATCCGCTGAAGCGGAGCCAAGGTTTCGATCGACTGTCCCACCCAAACGAAAGACATCATCGCGGCCATGCCTAACCCAATGATTTTGAATGCTCCCCCGGTCCGTTGTCGTGTTTGGTTTTGTTGACGCACGGACTCGAGGGCTCGCGGGCGAAGTTCCGATGATGGGCGGACGTAGCGACCCGCGTCGCGAATCAGGTCTTCGATGGATTCACCGCCATCCAGTTGCCAATTGTCCAATTCGTAGCCGTTGGTCTTTCCGCCGTTGTTGCCATCATCGAACGGATGATCGTTATCGAATGAATTGTGATTAGCCATGAACGGGCACCTCCGATTCCACGTCGCCGCGCAGAAGCTGAGTCATCTTTTGCATCCCGTAGCGATAACGGCTGGCGGTTGTGCCGGGTGTGATCTCCAGAACGTCCGCGATTTCGAGGAACGTCATTTGTTCCCAAATCTTCAGCACGATCACTTCGCTTTGTTTGGTGGGCAATTTGCGAAGGGCTTGCCAAACCGCGCGGTTGGTTTCTTCCTGTTCCAGCTCATCGACTCGCCGAACTGTTAGCAAATCCGTCAGGTTGTCGATCAAGCTGAGGCGTGATTTCCGTCGCGTGATGACCAGCGATTCATTGCGGACCATTCGCAGCAAGTAGTTCCACGGTTGGTCGGCATCGCGGACCAATCGCGGACGCTCAGCGACTTTCACCAGCACCGTTTGCACCGCGTCTTCCGCGTCGTGCTGATTTCGCGTGATCGTCGTGGCAAATCGCACCATGCGAGTCGACGTCAGGTCGATCAGGCCGGCGACCGCGTCTCCGCCGTGAACCACCATGTGGTCAAGGCACTGAAAAACGCGTTTCGAAAAGGGGATGGAATGGCTCATCAAACAACAGGATGCGCCCCGGCGAGTCATTTGTCTAAACAATTTGAAAAAATGTTGGCTGCTTCGCCCTCGCCCTCGCCCTCGTGCTCGTGCTCGTGCTCGTGCTCGTGCTCGTGCTCGTGCTCGTGTTTTCGAGCACGAGCACGAGCACCGGTCTCCGACCTGAGCACGACGGAGCGTCAGGCGGAAATTCAAGAAAACAGTTGACTCGTCGTCGCGACAGCTGTATCAATGGATTAACACAAGGGGTCAGTTGTGCAGATTCATTTATCCGACGACGGCGTGCCGCTCTATCAGCAAGTGGTCCAGCAGATTCGACATCGAATTCTGTCGGGCCAGCTTTCCGGCGGAGACGAGATGC
Source organism: Rhodopirellula bahusiensis (assembly GCF_002727185.1). NCBI lineage: Bacteria > Pseudomonadati > Planctomycetota > Planctomycetia > Pirellulales > Pirellulaceae > Rhodopirellula > Rhodopirellula bahusiensis. The sequence continues at coordinate 73,205 of NZ_NIZW01000027.1, read as the reverse complement.
CTGCCATCCGAACGTTGGCGGAGCGATTGCGCGTCAATCCGAACACCATCGCGAGAGCGTATCGCGAACTCGAACAAGCGGGCTTGGTCGAGAAACGTCGCACCCGAGGCACGTTTGTTTCGTCATCGCCGACGTCGATGTCCGCGAAAGGGAAGCGGGAAGCGATTGAGCCCGCGATCGATCAATTGCTCGTGCTCTCGCAAGGGCTGGGCGTGGATGCGAAAGAGTTGTCGCAATGGATTCTCCGTCGCGATGAAGAGTTGCAACGCAAACGGGGAGAATCGTCATGAACGATGTTCAAGAGTCGTCGGTGCCGGACGCCGTGGTGGTCGAAAACCTGAGTCAACGATTTGGCCGGACGGAAGCACTGAACGATGTTTCGCTGACGATCCCGCAGGGAACCGTGTTCGGATTGTTGGGGCTCAACGGAGCCGGCAAGACAACGCTGCTGCGTCACTTGTTGGGTTTGCATCAACCGCGAGTCGGAAGTGTCCGCGTGCTGGGATGCAGCCCGATCACCGATCGCGAAAAAGTGATGCGGAGGATTGGGTACTTGTCCGAGGAAGACAGCTTGCCGACTTGGATGCGAGTTCGTGACTTGACGGGATTTTGCGAAGCGATCTATCCGAGGTGGGATCGAGCGTACGCGGCGGAGCTGTGTGAATGGTTCGAGTTGTCACCGGACGCGAAGCTGCGATCTCTGTCCAAGGGCGGCCGAGCAAGAGCGGGTTTGATTGCCGCGATCGCTCACAAGCCGGACTTATTGGTTTTAGATGAACCTGGCAGCGGGCTGGATCCGATCGCTCGCGATGACATTTTGCAAGCGATCATTCGAACGGTCAGCTTGGAAGGCCGGACTGTGATCTTCAGCAGCCACTTGCTCGACGAAGTCAGCCGAGTGTGTGATCAAGTCGCGATCATGCATCAGGGCAAACTGATTGAATCCATGCCGATGATGGCGGTCGACGAACGCTACGAAGAATGGATCTTGCGATCGCGTGACGAGACGATCACGACACAACACGCTCGGAGAGATTGTCCGGTGGAAGCAGGTTTGGGCTGGTATCAGGAAGACGGTGAATGGTCGCTTGTGGTACCTCGGCAATCCGAGTTGTCGCCGACCGCGTTGCCGCCCGATTGGCAATGGATCGAAAGCCGTCATGTGACGCTGAAACGATTGTTCGAAGCCCATGTGCGAGCCCCACGGCAATCCGTGACGGCAGAGGCTCGCGATGACCAAACATCCGGTCGTGAAGGTGCAGCGATGGAGACTTCGTCATGAGCACATCACCGATTCAGCGATCGACGCGGACTGATTTGCCCACGAATGACAAGTTCGCCAGCGACCGTCGGAACGATTGGCAGAAGGACTGTCTTGCTGCGGCGAGATTACTTTGGGCACGATGGGGCGGCGTGTGGAGAAAGCTTTGGCTGCTTTCCTTGGTGGGTGTCGTCATGGCTGCGTGGATGCACCGATGGTTTGGGACGGATGTTTTGCTCGCGTCCAATGCGATTGCGGCGGTGATGGCGGTGACGCAAGCCCCGTTGCTGTTGTGGTCCATTTTCGCGATCGATTGGTCAGGGCCGGACGTGGAGCGGAAAGCCTCGGGGTTCGATGCATTTCTGCTGCGCAGTCCAATCCCATCGAGTCGCTTGTTGTTGGTAGCTGTTGTGGCTCGACATGCGGCGATTGCGATCTCGTTGTTGATGATTGCGATCGCGATTGAGTTTTCACTCGCGGACCGCAGTGAACATGAGCGTTGGTTTTATCCTGCGCTGTGGATCTCACTCGGCACCGGCTCCATGGCCGTGTTGGCATTTTGTTGGCGGCCATTCTCTTGGAACGGGTATCGGGGCCTCACCTTGCTGGTGCTGATTCCGACCGGATACATGGTAATGTGTTGGCCGTTTGTGGCGTTGGATACGGGGCATCCGAAATGGTTGTTGCTGGTGTATTTGCCATGGCCGTTGCTCTTGCTTTGGGGCGGAACTCTTTGGATCACGCATCGATCATTGGAACTGGCTCGATCCAACTCATATGGACTGGATGATGCCGGTTCGATCACGGCGAGAGTCCGTGAGTTCTTCTCTTCGATCGGCGAACGGATTCTCGGTGTGGGGGCGTCAGTGCGGAGAAGTGGGCAAGCGTCGGCGCTGGCGTGGTTTGATAGTCGTCAGTCACGGGCGATGCGATGGTCCATGATCGCATGCATTGGTGTGCCAACGCTTGTGTTGTTGGCCTGTTTGCCACTGAATTTTGCTTCCGTGGTGGTCGCTGGTTTGATTGTGCTGACGTACACCGCGTTGTCGACAGCGGGCGGTTGGGGAGAACACAGCGGAGTGAAGCGAGGGCCGCAGGGCAGGGCGATTCCGTTGTTGTTGGCGGTCAGCCCGGTTTCGCGAGAAGTCTTGGCAGCAGTCAAAGTGTGGCGAACAACACGGTTGGTGTTGTTGGCGTCGGTGGTCACGTTTGGCGTGCTGGGGGCTTTTGCAATTCCGTCCAATCAGCCGGTGTGGAACCGATGGTCCGAGGCAATGGCGTCGGGTACCGGAGTGAGTTCCTTTGCGATGGGCGTTCGGGTCTCACTCGCGATTGCTTTGTTCTCAACCGCGATTCTGGTGGGACGCGGTGTGGCCATGCTGTGGATGGCATTGATGGCCGATCGCAGGGTCACCGCCGCGGTCACGTTCTTGTCCTGCGGGCTGTTGATTTGGGGATCGTATCGCTTGGGATCTTGGTTTGTCAGCCACCAAGAGTGGGAGGTCATGCTGCAGGAATTTCGGCTTGGCGTTCTGCAGATTCCAGCTTGGGTCACTTGGTTGCTGTGGGTGAAGCTGGCCGCGGTCTTGGTCGCTCTCGTGCAAGCCATTCGGCAACCGGGAAAGCCCAAAGCTTGGATCGGAAGAACGGTCGCGGTGTGGTGCAGTGCCGTTGTGTTGCTCTCCGCTGTTTTGATGGGCGTGCTGCCCGAGCAAATTGTCCTGGGCAACTCATGGGGCACCTGGACGCCAGCGTTTTTGCCGATCGCGATGGTGATCGCTTTGGTTTTACCTCTGGCGAGAGTTTTGATTCTGCCATGGTCCGTCGGACGCGACCTTCATCGATGAGTTGTGGTCCACGACCTCAATGGAGTAGGGGATTCAGTTGGCAATTTCTTCGAAGGAAAGATTGCCGATTCGGTACTGTTGCCAGCCATCAAAATCGAAGTGCCACCATTCGAACTCGTACACCTGGAAACCAGCGGACTGCATCACTCGTCGCAGCAGACCGCGGTAGTAACGTTGTCGCTGGGTTCCGCCGGGATACAACGGGTACGACCGTTTGCTGAACTCGTCGTAGCCGGAAACCATCGGAATGACTTGTTGCGTCGATCGATCGAACAGAGTCAGGTCCAATGCGCAACCTCGATTGTGGCGAGAACCTTGGGCTGGGTTGGCGACAAAGTCTTTCATTTCACTGGGTGTCGCATCCCAGAACATTTTCGTTACTCGCCAGGGCCGATACGCATCGTGAATGAGCAGGCCAAGGTTTTGTTTCGCCAGTTCCTGATGCACTTTTGCGGCAGCCTCCGCGGCGGGACGCTGGGCGAAGGCACGCGGTTGCTGGTAGAAAACCGTGTCCATGAAATTGTTCGTTGTTGCGTACCGAATGTCCAGCTCGATGCTGGGATCGAGCGTGGTCAATTCGGTCAATTCCGACGGGCGGAAGTTGCCTTCTTCGTGAGGTGGTTTGGCGGCGCCAGCGAGTTCACGCAGCTTTTCGACGGGTAGTTCCCGCTTGATTTTGAACGTCTCGCCAGCTTTGGTTCCCACCTCGCGTTTTTGAAAAGCAACCTTGGCCGCGATGACTTCCGTGACTTCGCCAGAGTCATCTCGCCGGAAGATCAATTCTTCGCCGTGGTAGAGCCCGTGATCGGGAAACGCGAAACGATCTTCCGCAATTTCAGTGAGCGGGTAGTAGTAGAACCACTCAATTAAAGCGTGGAGCTGGCCATGACGTTCTAGGATGTAGAGCGTGTTGTGGTCCCAGCCATATTCACCGATGAGGTCGCGCCATTTGGCGGGCGCTTCTGGCGGTGGTGCATTGGAAAGTCGCGTGTAGGTCACGTCGTTGATGACCAAAAACGATTTGTCCTGTCGAATGGAAGTGCCAAACCCAAAGCGATCGTCCAAAACCAATTCGCCGGTGTCCGAGCGACTGCGAATTTCTCGTTGGAACGTTCCTTTCCAAAGCAGCAGTCGGTCGCCGATCCAGTCGACGGTCACGGTTCGAGAGGCTTCACCGGGCATGGAGGAATAGATGCCGGACAGGCCACGGGCTCGCGAGCGGGGGACTGGTTCGGTTGAAACGGGCGGAGTGAGTTCTTGGTCGTTTTGGACGGCGAGCATACCCTCGAGTGCTTGATCACAAATTCGCGTGATCCAGTTGTTCGTTCCATCGAGTGAGCTCGCGGCGATGACGGCAATGTTCTCGTCAGGCAGGATCTCGAGCTGAGTCGAGAAGCCATACACGGCTCCTCCGTGACCGACGCGGCGGTGGCCTTGAAAGTCGCTGACGCGAAAACCGATTCCGTAGGGCAGTGGTTTGCCGTCAGGAGTCACGCCGGGTTGCAGCATCTCGGTGAGCGAATTGTCCTTGAGTACTTTCGTGGGATGTTGGTCCATCACGAACAAGCTGAACTGGGCCAAGTCTTCGACGCTGGAATACAGGTTTCCTGCTGGTCCGGTGCCGAGCAAAAATCCGGGGGCGGCAAACGCGGGCCGGTCATAGCCCCACATCCAGCCATCGGCCGTGTGTTCTGCCAGGGCCTTGTCTTTTTCGAAACTGGTGTGCGTCATCCCCAGCGGTTCGAGCACGTGTTGTTGGACGTAGCTTGGGTGAGACACTCCCGCGGCCTTCTCGACGGCCAATCCGATGACCGACACACCCGCATTGGAGTACTTGGTCCGAGTGCCTGGCTCATAAACTGGTGGGGTGTCCGCGAGGCTGGCGACGGTTGCTTTCAGACCTGGTTCGGTGGGATCGAAGTAGTTGCCTACGGGCGACTCGCGAACGATTCCGGCGCGGTGTTGAGTCAGTTGTCGCAGCGTGATTTTTGATGAGTGCTTGGCGTCGGCGATCTTGAAATCCGGCAGCACGTTTTGGACGGGCTGGTCCAAGTCAAGCTTTTCTTGCTCGACCAATTGCATCAGGGCGACGTCGGTCAACAACTTGGAGATCGAGCCGACTCGGTAAACCGTTTTGCCGGAAGCTGGGATGGTCTTTTCCGCATCCTGAAATCCAAAGCCCTCGGACGAGATGACTTTCCCGTCGGCCACCAAAGCGATCGAGAAGCTTGGGATTTGCTTCTGATCCATCTCGGAACGAATCGTTTCGTTCAACTGCTCGATGAGTTGGCTGTAGTCATGGTCAGCAGCGAGCGCCGCGGAGGGCTCGTCGGCATGCAAAGATGGCGAAGCGATGAGCACGAACGCAATTCCTGCTAGCCAGATTGGGAAAGCGGTGGGGCGTCTGTGGACGAAGTGAAGGGAGAGCTTTTCGTGGTTCATGATCGTGCGGTGCGGCTAGGTGAATCGAAACACAGGAAGCGAAGGATGGACGAGCTGGTTCACTGAACTAGAAACTGGGGCAGGGCGGTGGAGACCAGTTCCGCGCCGATGCCAAGTCTGGCTGGCATGTGCAGATTGCCGCACTGAACTTTGACACCATCCGTTGGGCTGCCTGAGATCAAATTCGCTCCGTCCAAGTCAGCAAAATCGAGAAGCGGTGCGAGCTGGGCAGCTCCGCTGATGCCAACCGCTGACTCCACCATGCATCCCACCATCGTCAGTTTGCCCCGGCGTTTGGCTTCCGTCAGCATCTTGCGAGCGGGGGTCAGCCCGCCGCACTTGCAGAGTTTGACGTTGATTCCGTCAAACAGCTCGAAGCAGGTTTCCAGGTCGGCTTCGGTTTGGCAGTCTTCGTCCGCGATGATTGGGAGGGATGATTCTTCCAAGACACGTTGCTTGTCGGCGGCATCCGCGGAACGGGGCAGGGGTTGCTCGATGAACTGAACGCCCAGATGTTGAAGTTCTTGGGAGTAGTCGATTGTTTGCTGGGCCGACCAGGCACAGTTCGCATCGACGCGAAAAGTGGCTGTGGTGCACTGGCGAAGTTGACGGATGATCTCGAGGTCGTGATCGGTGCCAAGTTTGATTTTGTAGAGGTCCCAACCAGAGTCAGCATCCAGTTTTCGTTTCATCTCCTCAATGGAATCGATGCCGATCGTGAAGCTGGATTGCAGATCGGAGTTCCATTTCAGTCCCCAGTGATGCCAAAGCGTGGATCCGCTGTGGCGAGCGTGCCAATCATGGCTGGCCATGTCCAAGGCTGACAGCGAGAACATGTCACCGCCGAGTCGTTTGGAAAAGTGAAGCCAGTTGCTCTCCGGCGAGTCATCAAAACACATCGCCAGATCTTCCTCGCTCAATCCGTTGAGCGCGTCGCTCATCGCGGTGATCGTGTGACCGTAATAGTCGTTGGCGGTGACTTCGCCATAGCCGGCGATTCCGTCGTGTTTCAGTTCGACGACAAGGCTGTCTTGGTAAGTGATCGTTCCACGCGAAATGGTGAACGGGTCTCGAAGCGGCAAGCGGATCGGGTAGAGATTCAGCTTCACGCTCCGGTCTCCTGCAGGACGCTGGGAACGCATGCTGCTTGCAGTTCGAGCGAGGCTCGAACCAGTTTGTCGGGACCGTCGCGATAGACGTCGCAGGCGGGCAAACCAAACCGATGTTCGGCTCGTTCGACTTCGAGTTTGGCCTCGCCAGGCGACAGCTTTCGAGTGTTGACCGAAATGCCGATGAACTTGGACGGACCTCGCAATCTTGCCAATTGTTCGATCGCTCGCATTTGGTGTTCGAGCGGAGGGATGGCACATCCATCGAATCCTTTGACCTCGTTGCGGCCGGCTTCGTAGCAAAACACAAGTCCCTGTGGTACGCAGCCGTGAAGCAATCCCAGCGTGACGGCGGAGTAGGCCGGATGGGAGATGCTGCCTTGGCCTTCCACCAGCAGAAAATCGGCTTCGTCATTTTCGCGGACCAAGTGCTCGACGGCGCCGTTGACGAAATCGGACACCACGCAGTCCGCCGGAACGCCACGGCCGGAAATCATGATTCCGGTTTGCCCGGTCGCCAGAAACTGAGTTGATTTGCCGGCCGCTTGAAGTCCTTTGTCAATTTCGATCGTCGTGACCATCTTGCCGATGCTGCAGTCATGTCCGACGGCGTGGATGCGAACGCAACCTTCGCGAAAGGGTTTGCCGGTGGCGGTTTCTTTCCAGTTGTTCTTTCGAACGTCGACGATGTGCGATCCTGATTGCTTGGCAATTTCGCACCACTCGCTGTCTTCGGAAAGAAAGTCATGCAGTCCCGAAACCACATCGACTCCCGCACGAATCGCGGCTTCCAATTGAGGACGCCAGGCACCCGGGAGCTTGCCACCGGGAGGTGCGATGCCGATGTAAATCGCGTCGCAACCCAAGTCGGGTGACCATGTTGAAACGATGGGAGCGTTGCCTGCGCCAAAGAGTTCCGCCGACGTTTTGCCCGCATGTTCTCGGTCGATCACGGCGGCGATGTCTGCGGTCCGGTAACGCAACAAGCTGATGGCTGTTTTGGCCAGAAACGGCGTCGAAGCACCATCGGTCAAAAGAGCGATGCGACGATGCCGGGTTAGCAGTTGGTTGTTCATCGATCGTCCGTCGCAAAAGGAGGGAAGGAATTCGCTGGCCTGTTTTTCGTGATCGCGGTCAGTCTGAAACTGCGGTTCCGCGGCGGCAAACGCTTGGGCAACGCTTGCTTCGAAATAGGCTAGCGAGAGGCCTTCTTTGAGTCTTGCGCAGGTGCGTAAATCTGTTTTCGAAATGCGCACGTCAGACAGCTGCTCGCATCACGCATGCCGCATCATTTGATGCAGACGGTCGAGTGTGAGCACCATTTGGTTCCACTCCGCGACCACCTCCATGGTCGGCATCTCAGCACAATCGTTTCGATCGTAGCCGCGTTCACTGATTCGAACTCGGCCGTCCAAGACCGCGACCGGTGTGGAACCGTCGGGGCGGTCGGATGATTTGTCTTGCGACTGGCTGGTGGGGGTGGGGCTGGACCCAGAGGCGGGCAGGGAACCCGAGTCTTCGTCGGTTGGCAGGACCTGTTGCATGACTTGGTGGACGGCCCACAAAGCGGCTTTGCGAGCCGAGTCAGCGGCGACAACACTGCGAAAAGTCCCTGATTGAACGTAAAACTTGGCCATGGGAGGTGTCCTTGGTTGTTGGAAAGGGGAGGGAAGCGGCGACACACATGACATCGGACGGGTGCGTGACACGTTTGGTCACTGGGTTGCCCGCGTCCTGGGATTGGGGGCACTGCGGGCCCTCGACGTGTTCCTCGCGTGGTAAAGTGCTGCGGTGGCGTGACGGACCGCTCGCGTCGTTTCTCCTTGTCTTGCTTCTGATGTCGCTTATGAAATTGGTTCACCACGGTGCACACGAAGGTGTCACTGGTTCTTGTCACCAACTTTGGATCGATGATTCCAAGAGCCTGTTGGTCGACTGTGGCACGTTCCAAGGCGAAGACGCACGGAAGAAGCCCAACCCCGAGATTGAGTTTTCGCTTCGAGGCATCGAGGCACTTTTGCTGACCCATGTGCATATCGATCACGCAGGCCGGATTCCGTATCTGCTGCCCGCTGGATTTGACCGGCCGATTTTGTGCAGCGTTCCGACGGCGAAGTTATTGCCGCTGGTGATGGAAGACGCGTTGAAGATCGGGTTCACACGTTCCAAGCGATTGATCAAGAAATTCTTGGGCCAAATTCGCAAGCAGTTGGTGCCGCTTTCCTACCACAAATGGCACGATTGTCCGGGCGGCGTCAAGGTCCGGTTGTTGCCGGCCGGTCACGTGCTGGGATCGACCATGTTCGAAGTCGAACTGAAGGACGGTCGGCGAGCGGTTTTCAGTGGTGACGTGGGTGCGGGAACCAACCCGCTTTTGAATCCGCCGGTCAGTCCCGAGCGAGCGGACTTGTTGGTGCTCGAGAGCACTTACGGGGACAGGTTGCATCCACCCAAGGCCGATCGCAAAGCGGAGCTGGAGCAAGTCATCCGGCGAACACTTCACGATTCAGGTGTGACGATCGTGCCCGCCTTTTCGCTCGGTCGTACACAGGCGTTGCTGTACGAGCTCAACGCCATCTTCGAACACATTCAAGAAACCGAGCATCGAACGCTGATGAAGCGGGTGGATGTCATTGTCGACTCACCGCTCGCTTCGCGATTCACTGCGCTTTACAAGGAAATGAAATCACACTGGGGCGAAGAAGCTCAGGTGACTTTGGAAACCGACGATCAACCACTGGTCTTCGAAAATCTCACGACGGTGGGCAGCCATTCCGAACACCAAGAAACCGTTCGCTATCTGTCCAAACACAACCTGCCCGCGGTGGTGATTGCCGGAAGTGGAATGTGCACGGGAGGCCGGGTGGTCAACTACTTGAAGGAATTCATTGGCGAGGAGCAAACCGACATCGTCTTCGCTGGTTATCAAGCGGGAGGCACGCCCGGAAATTACATTTCACGCGGCAGTGATTGGGTGCGTTTGGACGGACGACGCTATGATGTGCGAGCCAAGACGCATCGACTGACCGGGTATTCGGCTCACGGTGACCAAGAAGATTTAATCGCGTTGGTCGATGGAATGGCCGATGCACCCAAGGAGATTCGGTTGGTGCACGGCGACTACGCGGCCAAGCGGGCGTTGACTCAAAAATTGACAGCAAAAGGTTATCACTTGATATGAGTGATTCGGAATCATTCACTGAAACGTTGATCATTGGTGGAGGATTGGCCGGGCTGACTTGTGGTCGCGTGTTGGCGGATGCCGGTCGCGAATTTCGAATCTTGGAAGCAACCGATCGTGTGGGCGGACGGGTTCGCAGCGATGTGGTGGACGGGTTCACGCTCGATCATGGCTTTCAAGTTCTGTTGACCGCGTACCCGGCTTGTCAGCAATTCTTGGACTACGACGCGCTGCGATTGTGTTCGTTTGAGCCCGGAGCCTTGGTCCGGCAAAAGGGGCAATTCCGACTCTTGGGTGATCCCTGGCGCAGGCCCGCGCGTGCGATTGCGTCCGCGATGAACCCGGTTGGTTCCTTGGTCGATAAGCTGCGGATTGCGAAGCTGCGACGGGCGAGTTTGCGTGGTTCCCTGCAAGATTTGTATGAGCGATCGTCGACGTCGACCCAGGATCGCTTGCAGTCGGATGGCTTCAGCGAACGGATCATCGACCAGTTCTTTCGGCCTTTCCTGGGCGGAGTTTTCTTGGACGAATCGCTGTCTGTCAGCAGCCGAATGTTGGAGTTCGTTTTTCGGATGTTTGCCGGCGGCGAAATCGCGATTCCCGCCGATGGGATGGGGGCGATCCCGCGTCAATTAGCCGAGGGATTGCCGCGTGGATCGATTCAATATCAAACCACGGTGCAGTCGGTCGAACCGCTGTCTGAATCCGAGTGGACCGCGTTTGAGGGTGAGTCGCCGGATCACGCCAGGCACCGGGTGGTGCTGTCCGATGGTGCAGCGGTGATGTGCAGGCATCTGGTGATCGCGACGCCCGCGGGAGCGGCGGCGAGGTTGTTGGGGATGGATTCCATGGCGACTCCGTGGCTGGGCACCACCAATTTGTATTACGCCGCGGACCGGTCACCGGATTCTCATCGGACGCTGATGTTGCGAGGCGATGAGTCGGGGCCGATTCAGAGTGCGGTTGTGTTGAGCGATGTTGCGCCGACGTACGCACCGCCTGGAAAAGCGTTGATATCGGTCAGTGTCGACAGCAATCACGAGCCAGCGGATGGTTTGGACGATGAGGCCCTCGATTCGCGTGTGCGATCGCAATTGAAAGATTGGTTTGGTGAGGACGCGATGCGGTGGCGATTGCTGCGTGTTTTTCATGTCCCGTATTCGCTGCCCAAGATGTCGCTGGACACGATTGTGAAGTCACCCGCGTGGGAAGATTGGCGGCGGGCGAACTCGGCAGATGGCAATGTGTCTGAACCCGAAACGCAATCCAGCGGAATGCCTTCTGCTGATGACGACGGGGCAAGCCAGAGCAGGGCAAGCCAGAGCAGGGCAAGCCAGAGCAGGGCAGGGCAGAGCAGGGCAGGGCAGAGCAGGGCAGGGGTGTGGATCGCAGGCGACCACTGCCAAACGCCCAGCATTCAAGGGGCCATGGACAGTGGTCGAATTGCTGCCGAGCATTTGCTTTTGAATCAGTGAATTCCCACGCGAACGGACGCACCATGAGTCAGAGACTGCAAACAGGAATCCCAGCCTTGGACGAGATGCTGGGAGGAGGCTTGTTGCCCGGGACGATGACTGTCGTTCTGGGAGCAACCGGAATCGGCAAAACACAGCTTGGCATCCAGTTCGCCAAGCACGGGCAGCTTCAGGAAGGCCAGCGCGGTGTTGTGTTTGATCTGACCGCCCGAGGTGATTCTCAAAATCACTTCGAGTATGCGGAGCGGCTGGGTGAATGGCAGTTGTCCGAGGCGTCCGCCGACGAACCTGTCATTCTGAGTGAAGTATGGGACCGCGAAAAAACGCGTCGCGACAGCATGCATCTGTTTCGCGATTCAGGCCGCCGAGTCACTTCCTCGGACATGGACGCGGATGATTGGCGTCGTTGGTCGTACGAGCGGGCCAAGAAGCTGGACCGCGCGATTGCATTTTTCTACGGCAACTTCGCTCACGGTGTCCGGCGGGTTGTGATCGATGGGGTGGAACCGGTGGATCGGGCGGCTGAGTCGATTCAATTCGAGCTGATCGAATACATCCAGAATCAAATCCTGCGTAAGGAACATGATTGGCTGGCCAGGGATCTGTTTCGGGTTCATTTTCGAGAAAATGCCGATCGGATTGAGGCTCATGCCTACGATCATCGAACGCTGGGAAGCCTGTTGCTGGCGACTTCGCACGAGGTCATGTTGGACGACTTGATCGCTCGGCCAATTCAGAGTGGGGACGTGCTGTCCAATGCCAACACGATCATTTTGATGGGCAAGACTCGCGACGGAAATAAGATGGGACGGGCCCTTTGTGTCGCGAAACATCGAGGCAGTTTCTGCGAGGAATCGATCGTTCCGTACCGAATTTCCGAAGACGGTTTGGTCGTTGGCGACGACGTTTGAGTGTTGGAAACGGTCGAGTTTCGAGGCTGAGTGCGCAAAAAAATCGGTGAGCAACCCAGGTTGCTCACCGATCGAATTTGACTGTGACGGCGAAGTTTACTTCAACAATTTCTCAATCGCGTCGTCCAATTCAGCGGCTCCGATGTTGTGGTCGACGACTCGTCCTTTGGAGTCAATCAGCATCGTGGTCGGCAAAGTTTGCACGCCAAACTGCTTGGCCAGCGGGCTGCCTTCGAGTCCGCCGTCTTCGTGCAAATGCACCCAAGGCAAGGCGTTGGTCTTCAAAAATTCAGCCGCTTGTTCGCGTTGGTTGTCGATGTTGACACCCACGATTTGCAGGCCCGCGCGTTGGTAGCGAGCTTGCAAACCACGCAGCAATTTCATGTCGTTCTTGCAGGGATCGCACCAAGTGGCCCAGTAATGAAGTACGACCGGACGACCGCGAAGGCCGCTTAGACGGAAGGCTTTTCCTTGAACGGTGCGGCCTTCGAGGTCGACTTCTTTGCCTTCGGATTCCAGGCGACGAACCGCGCCGGCGGCACGTTCGGCCGCTTCGGTTCCGCGGAAATCTTGAGCGACTTCTTTGTAGAACCGGAGGGCTTCGGTTTCTTTGTCTTCGAACTCTTTGCTGAGAGCCAATTGCAATTTTGCAGCGGCTGTTTCGGGAGCTCGTGGGTATTGATCGGCGAATTCGGTGAGCTGTTCCAGCCACCAAACTTGGTTCTCGGCGAAGTCAGCGTCTTCGGTTTGGCGAGCGATGTACTCGGTCCCGATCAGCTGATATTCGGTGTAGGCACGCATCGCATCAGATTGGGTGCCTTTGGATTTTCGGAAGGAAGCGGCCAACTCTTTCAAGCGTTTGAGGCCACCGGGGTAGGTCCCGCTTTGCGTCGCAACACTCACGGTGTCGACCAATTGACGCGTCCAAGTTTCGCGTTCGGCAGGGGTTTCGGCTGCATCGATCAGCTTTTCGACGATGTCAGCTCGGCGTTCGTTGAGTTTCGCGAGTGCCTTTGGATCGCCTTCACCGACCATTTGCGAGTCGACTGTTTCGAGAGAACCCACCAATTCTTGTGTCTTTGAGTTGCCTGCTGATGAGGTGCCGGCGCCCGTGGAGGCCATGCCACCAGGAGTGAAAAAGTTGCCGTTGGACTGAGCAATGGGTTCGCCGTTTTCTGCCAGCACAGGCAAATCGACCAGTTTCCACGCATTATCGATTCGGATCACGGTTCCGACCAGCATTTGGCCGGATTTGCCTTCAGAGTCGTACATTGCGACGGCGTTTTCGTAGGCCATCACGTCCTTTTTGACGCCGATGTCATCCGCGGGAACGATCCCCGGAGTCGCGGCGGCGAACTGAACCCACTGCGACCTTGGGCCGATGGATTTTTGGGACGCCGCGAACTTTTTGAAGTTGGATGCCGCTCGGGAAGCCTTTTTGATGAGGCTCTCCAGGCGGTCGCCGGTCAGGCCGGCGGCTTGAAGTTCTTTGGGTGAAGCCAACAGCGTCACGAAGCGGTTGCCGTCGGAATCGGCCAGTGATTCAACCAATTCGCGAGTGGTTTCCTCGGCGGAAATCATCTTCCAGCGGTCGATTTGGCCATCTTCATTCTCGTCGATGCCCCACCGGGTTCCGCCAGTTCCCATCCATCGGTACTGGTCCGCTTTCCCGTTGAAATTGGCATCCACGTCCCGATAGACCTCGACGCCGTACTGGAAGTAGCACCACAAATCGACCTTTTTGTCGCCGTTGGTGTCAGCAAAACGGCGAAGCAACGTGCCGTCTCCGCCTGAAACTTCCCAACCCGACCAATCGTCGCGTTCGATATCGCGTACTTCACACTTCTCGATTTCACTCGACTCGACTTGTTCATATTCCACGCCATCCTGCACCGGTTTCAGGCCCAATGCGGCCGCGGCCGAAGGCGGAGCTGCGGACGAAGTCGTCGCCAACATGGTGGAAAGGACCAGCGAACCGCCTCCGAGGACGAAGCCTCGAACCGACCAGGACGCGGGAAAACGGTTGTGTTTACTCATGGCAGCTAAACAAATCCTTCTGATTGACTTGCACATCGAATTGGAACGAGCGATCCGAACAAAGCGGACGTCGGAGCCGCATTTTGCCGGAATTCGGCTGTTCGAGGGAACGTTGATTCAAGACTTCCCAGGCACGAAGCCGAAAAAAACGCTCACGGAATCGGTGGAATTGGTCAAAAACATGGCCAAAGTGCGTTTGACAACAAACCAAAACTTCCTAAACTTCCGACCCGCCTCACGAAAGCGAGGCGGAAACCATCAGGTCCTGTGGTCCTGACGGGCGTGTAGCTCAGTTGGTTAGAGCGCGTCGCTGATAACGACGAGGTCCCAGATTCGAGTTCTGGCACGCCCACTCGAGTGTCGAGGTGGTAGGGCAAAGTTGCTGTTTTCAAGCAGAACTTCACCCTTCCTCCTCGGAACTCAAAATCACGGGGGTATAGCTCAGTTGGGAGAGCGTCTGCTTTGCAAGCAGAATGTCGTCGGTTCGAGTCCGTCTACCTCCACTTGGTTCAATTTACAAACTGGCTCAAGTCAGGCTGTGCTGAGAACCGAAAGTTGAAGGACACCCGCTTCACCGCGGGTGACTGGAAACAAGCAGGGATGAGAAGTCCCGGTTTGCTTCTGGAACGCTTCATTCAGAAACACTTCACGAAGAAACAAAACTTTCTTCAGAATTGAGACTGATTGAGGTTGACCAGAATCGCCGGCTCGCTATCTTTCCTGTCCCGCCGCTGAGCAAGGCTCTGCGACACCCTTCAAAAGGGTTGAGCAAGGTTCTGTAACGCGGCAAACAAGTCGAAGTCAGCTTTGAAACTTATTTCAAAATTCACTGCTTCTTCCACTTGACTCGAAGTTGGCTCATCGCTAACTTCCTCGCTCGCTCAAAAGCGACCGACTGATCTCTAGCTCTAAACGCAAGAGATTGCTCGGCTGTTTTTGGCAGCGTCTCTCGGGTCCTCGCCTAGCGAGCATCCGGGAACTTGATTTTTGAAAATTTGGTTGTTTGGTAGTTGGCATCTGAAAAGAGCACCATGCGACGGATGTGAGTGAGCCTTTTTCCGGGGTTCAGGAGCATTTGTCAGTAGGGTAATAAGTTCTTCGGAAGCGTCGCTGCAAGAGAGTTTCGAAAGAAACTGACTGTAGTGATTTGATTCTGATTGGATTCTTGAGCGGTTCAGTTGTTTCTCTTTGAGAAGCTCTGAGCCACTGTGTGATATCGTTAACTAGATAGCACTGAAGCTTGAAACCAAGATGTTGTGCCTGTGATTCGCTCTTCGCAAGAAGGTGTGTTGCTGGTTCGCGTTTTGAGTTCGGGATTTCGGTGGCCAATCTATTAAGGGCACATGGGGGATGTCTTGGCGTTAGAAGGAGAAGGGCGTGGAAGTCTGCGAAAAGCCTGGGGAAGTTGACACACAAGCGATGATCCCGGGGTTCCCGACCACAGCACACTGAATACATAGGTGTGTGTGTAACAACCTGGTGAACTGAAACATCTAAGTAACCAGAGGAATAGAAAGAAAAATCGATTCCGTCAGTAGCGGCGAGCGAAATCGGAATAGCCCAAACCGAGGAGGTTTCCTTCTCGGGGTTGTAGGACTTCAATATGGGATTGAGACGTGTTAGTGAAACGACTTGGAACGGTCGGCCACAGAGGGTGACAGCCCCGTACGCGAAAATATTGTCTCACCTTAGAAGCACCTGAGTAGGTCCAGTCACGTGAAACCTGGACTGAATCCGCGGGGACCATCCCGTAAGGCTAAATACTCTCTAACGACCGATAGCGAACCAGTAGCGTGAGTGAATGGTGAGAAGAACCCCTGCTAGGGGAGGAATGTGAACCTGAAACCATGTGCCTACAAGCGGTCGGAGCACTATTTTAATGTGTGACGGCGTGCCTTTTGCATAATGATCCGGCGAGTTGTGGTAATCGGCTTGGTTAAGTTCTGACGGAACGAAGCCCAAGGGAAACCAAGTCTGAATAGGGCGTTGGTCGATTGCTGCAGACGCGAAACCTGTGTGATCTACCCATGGGCAGGTTGAAGCGCGGGTTAAACTGCGTGGAGGACCGAACCCACTTAGGTTGAAAACTGAGGGGATGACCTGTGGGGAGGACTGAAAGTGTAATCAAACCAGGAGATAGCTCGTTCTCTCCGAAATATCTTGAGGGATAGCGTCGAGTAAATTAGTGACCGGGGGTAGAGATACTGAATCGGATGGGGGCCCTTCCAAGGGTACCCCACCGAACCAAACTCCGAATACCGGTTCACCTTACCTCGGCAGTCAGTCCCTGGGGGATAAGCTCCAGGGTCGAGAGGGAAACAACCCAGATCGCCTGCTAAGGTCCCGAAGTACTACTTAGTCACTAAGGAAGTTGAAGTGCCGTGACAGCTGGGATGTTGGCTTAGAAGCAGCCACCATTTAAAAAGTGCGTAACAGCTTACCAGTCGAGCATTTCTGCGCCGATAATGAACGGGAGTAAGTAGTACACCGAAGCAGCGGATTCTAGATTTATCTAGAGTGGTAGGAGAGCGCCGATGATCAGATACGAGCCGTACGGTAACGAGCGGTGTCGGGGTCATCGGGTGATTATGCCGGAATGAGTAACGATAAAACAGGTGAGAATCCTGTTCGCCGAAAGCCTAAGGTTTCCTGGGGAAGGTAAATCCGCCCAGGGTTAGCCGGTACCTTAGTCGAGGCCGAAAGGCGTAGACGATGGATAGAAGGTCAATATTCCTTCGCCACATGGGTACTTCGATGCGGGGACGGCGTCCAGAAAGTGAGCGGTACGAATAGAAATGTCCGTAGCGAAAACCGAGGTGTTGGGGGATAAATGACCTGACATAAGCCAAGGTTGAGCTCGAGAGCATCCAAGTTCTCGAAGTCATTGGAAGGACGTCCAAGAAAAGCCGCTAAGTTATGTGCCCTGTGACCGTACTAAAACTGACACAGGTAGGCGAGATGAGAATTCTAAGGCGCTCGGGAGAACGGTGGTTAAGGAACTCTGCAAAATGGCCCCGTAAGTTCGCGATAAGGGGCGCCTCCGACGGTTCACGCTGTTGGAGGCCACAGAAAATCGGCTCTAACGACTGTTTATCAAAAACACAGGTCTCTGCTAACACGCAAGTGGATGTATAGAGACTGACGCCTGCCCGGTGTTGGTAGGTTAAGGAAGACGGTTAGCTCTTCGGAGCGAAGCTGGCGACCGAAGCCCCAATAAACGGCGGCCCTAACTATGAGGGTCCTAAGGTAGCGAAGTTCCTTGTCGGGTAAGTTCCGACCTGCATGAAAGGCGTAACGATTGGAGCACTGTCTCAACCACCGACCCGGTGAAATTGTAGTTGTGGTGAAGATGCCACATACCCGCGGTTAGACGGAAAGACCCCGTGAACCTTTACTGTAGGCTGCTATTGGGTTGAGATATGTCTTGTGTAGGATAGCTGGGAGACTTTGAACTCTGCACGCCAGTGTAGAAGGAGTCGTTGTTGAAATACCAGCCTGGTCATATTTTAATTCTAACTTTGATCCCCTGAAACGGGGCAAAGGACAGTGTCAGTCGGGCAGTTTGACTGGGGCGGTCTCCTCCCAAAGAGTAACGGAGGAGTGCAAAGGTACACTCAGCCTGGTCGGCAATCAGGCGTAGAGCGTAAAGGTATAAGTGTGCTTGACTGCGAGACTCATAAGTCGAGCAGGAACGAAAGTTGGCCTTAGTGATCCGGTAATCCCGAATGGAAGGGTTATCGCTCATCAGATAAAAGGTACTCCGGGGATAACAGGCTTATCGCATCCGAGCGTCCACAGCGGCGATGCGGTTTGGCACCTCGATGTCGGCTCATCACATCCTGGGGGTGTAGAAGCTCCCAAGGGTTTGGCTGTTCGCCAATGAAAGTGGTACGTGAGCTGGGTTCAGACCGTCGTGAGACAGGTCGGTCCCTATCTGCCGTGGGCGTTCGAATCTTGATGGGATTCAACTTTAGTACGAGAGGATTTAGTTGGACGAAGCTCTGGTGTACCAGTTGTCGCGCTAGCGGCACGGCTGGATAGCTAACTTCGGAAAGGATAAACGCTGAAAGCATCTAAGCGTGAAGCCCGCCCAGAGATAAGGATTCGTAGACACTAGTCGAAAGCCCCCTGGAAGACTACCAGGTTGATAGGTTGGACGTGTAAGTGCAGTAATGCATTAAGCAAACCAATACTAACGGGCGAAAGTTTGGCCACCGATATCCCGCACTCATGCGGTCCAATCGGATCGGCTTCAAGAAGTTAACTTGTTCAACTACCAAACAACTGGCCTTACGGCGGCGAAACATTCGTCGTGAGGTCTTTCCGGCGATCATATCTTAAAGGTTATACCTGTTCCCATTCCGAACACAGTAGTCAAGCTTTAAGAGCCGATGATAGTGCCCACCAGCGTGAAAGTAGGTCTTGCCGGATTTTTAAAAACCCCTTTGAGTTTTCTCAAAGGGGTTTTTTTATGCGCGCATGGGTTTCACAACTTGGTTGCGGTTGTTGCTGTGTTCAATTCTAGCCTTATGCTTCTCAGTTGTGTCTGCCGCGAGCGTGGGTCGAGAGTTTCTGTTAACCGTGCATCGGTGTACCGGATTGTTGATGGCTTCTCCGCTCTGCGAAGTAGATGGGGCAGCTGGATGCTGGAGGTGTCGTGGTAGTATCCTCGATGGTTTCGGTTGCTACCAGGTACGCAATCTTCTTCGGTTATGTTGGCCGGTTGGGGTTAGCCACGGTTGCTGCGACTATCCCGCGGCATGGTCCAGACTGATTCCAAACATACTTAGTGCACGGGTTTATACGTAGCCTCTGCTTTCATTGGCCTGGGCTAGCTGATCGCGCATAGAAAGAGCCACGGTCAATGGGATGATCCGTGGCTCTCGAAGGTCGTAGTGTTTCGTCGAAGTACGGTTCAGTCTCCGCTACGGCCCCATCGTTTAGGCAGGGTGATGGCGTAGAGAATCACGACGGCACCCACTGCAAGCATGACCCAAGGGAATCGCTCAGTTGGTGTCCAGACTTTTGTAGTTTGTGCCGGAGTCACTCCTGGGTCGATGAACTCAACGGCGCTGGAGTCTGCGGCCGCATAGACCGTTGCGGAGTCGATGAGCATCGTTTCGACGCCCAAGATGACCATCATGATTCCGACAGCAAGAAATAGACTTCTCCACATCCGATTGCACTCCAGTTTTCGTCTGTTGTAAATGTAGACGTTGGATTGAATCGGCTTGCACGTGGCTCGAAGGTGAGTGTTTGGTTTCTAGCCGGTTTGATTGCGGTCTTTTGATCTTTCGTTTCAATCGCTACAGCAGGTGCTGGGCTTTGACTTCTAAGTACTGATTGACCATGGGTGCACTCAGTTCATCGGGGAAAGCATCGACGACCAGAACGCCTTTGTGACGAAGACCAGACAGCACTTCTTCTCGCCAGACAAGCATTTCGGCTGCGGCCGCGGCCCGGTACGTCTTCGTATCGTCGAGTATTGTCGGGCCGGTTTGATTTCCGGCAGCCTGCAGGACTTCGGCCGGGTAGTCGGCTGCATCGAACATTTCGCGATCGCGAAGGACAACCGCCAGAGGTAGGTGCGTGCCGGTAAGGTTCGATAGATGATCTGCGACAACCTCAGCGTTAACCTCATCGACAATGTTAGTTGTCAGCGTGACCAGCGACCTTCGTTTGCAGTGTGAGTTGAGGTACAGGAATGCCTGGTCATAACGAGACTCGACCATTCTTGGGAATTGGTCAAATCCTGCTTGGAGCAGGCGATTCATTTGGCTTGCCCCGCCCCGTGGTGGTAGGTAGGCGTGGATTGTGTCGCTGAAACAAATCATTCCGACCGAGTCGCCCTGATGCAGGGCCACATATGACATCATCAGGATCGAATTGAGTGCGTGGTCGAGCAGCGAATATCCGTTCCGCTGGTTCGTCATCATTCTTCCGCAGTCAAGCAGGAAGATCAGGCGTTGGCTTTGGTCGCTTTGAAATTGCCGGACGGTGAGCTTGTTGCGGCGGGCAGTGCTCCGCCAATCGATATGTCGATAGTTGTCGTCTCGCGTGTAGTCCCTGAGGCGTTCAAAATCACTGTCCTGTCCGACTCGTCGTGTTTGCCGCACTCCGATCAGGCTCAAGCGATCCGTTCTTGCCAGCAGCGCATAGTCCGACAATTGTTTCATGTCAGGAAAGACATTCAGTTGACTGTGGAGCGGTCTGAAAATGTGTCGTTGCCACAGACCCAGCGGGCTGAACAGTTTGAGGTCGATTCGGTCCAGGTGGAAAGCACCACGGCGGTGAGGAGTTAGTTTCCGTCGGAGTTGCAACTGAAGGCCGGGGGGCAGATCCAGCTGGTGTTGAACTGGTTCGGAAACAAAATATTCGGGCACATCATCGCGAATATCACCACGCATTCGCATTTGCGTGTGGTTTTGAATGTTGAGCGAGCAATCCAGTGGGACCCCCAGCGAACTTGTTCGTGAAACGGTTCGTTCGATTGTCAGCCCGGCACTCTGCATGCGTTTAGTGGCAATGACCAGTAGCAGACAATCGATTGCCGTGATGGTGACGATCACGCCATCGAACAACCCGAGCAGGACCAGCAGATTCGGGAAAAAGACCACCCCGACGCTGATGACGACGCTGGCTCCGATCATCGCGACCCAGCGACGGGTCGGGTAAGTTCGCAGCCAAAGTGCCGCTAAAACCAGAGGCAGGCTGGCCAGCACCAACAGCAGCCACGGCCATTGGCTCGCAATTTCGAACAGAGCTTGAAAACGTTGTCCGAAGCTCATGGATGCTCGGTCAGGTTGGAGAAAACAGAGGCGTGCGTCACAGTATTCAGCATTCTATCACGCGGGTGGCTGGATCGTGGCCGTCGAATCACCTTGGTAGCTCGGAGGTGTTTGATCAATGACTCCAAACGCCGATATCAAAAAGCAATAAAAAAGCGTCGCCGACGAGGAACAGAGTCCCGGTCGACGACGCGTAAGATTGTTTGGAAAAGGCGTTGCGAGCCGATTCAGACTGAGCTGCAGCTACTTTACTTCGCCTGCCTCGGTGATTTTGATCAATTCACGAGTCCGGCCAGATCGGCTGCCTTGTGCTTCGACTTTTTTGACGACATCCATGCCTTCCAAAACTCGACCGAAAACGACGTGTTTGCCATCTAGCCAAGGTGTTGCATCCACGGTGATGAAGAACTGCGAACCATTGGTGTTGGGACCAGCGTTTGCCATGCTCAACAAACCAGGCGTGGTGTGTTGGAATTTGAAGTTTTCGTCAGCAAACTTGGCTCCGTAGATGCTCTCGCCACCGGTGCCATCTCCTGCGGTAAAATCACCGCCCTGCAGCATGAATCCGGGGATCACGCGGTGAAATGCGCTGCCTTCGAAATCCAATGGCACGCCTGATTTTCCGTCGCCTTTTTCGCCAGTTGATAGGGCACGAAAGTTTTCGGCGGTTTTAGGAACATCTTTGCCGAACAGTCCAAAAACAATTCGTCCCGCTGGCTCGTCGCCGATCGAAACATCGAAATAGACTTTGTGAGTGACTTCGCCCTTGGCTGGATCAGCGGCAAAGGACGAGGAGGCAGGGCCTGCAATTAAACCGAAGGTTGTGATTCCAACCAGCGACAAAACGAAAGCACGAACAGTCATGGCAAACTTTTAAAGGGAGAATGGTGGGAGCCACCCGCGAAGGGCGGCTAGTCTTGCTCACATTGAACCAAATCCGCCGGATAGTCTCCAACCCCACAACGCATTCGCTCGTCCGGTGACGGTCGAAAGCGGCGAGCGGTTGAGACCTCGGGCCGTGAATAGATGGTCACCCTGTCTGACGCACGAAAGAGCGGACTGGTTTGTTAAAATGGAGGCCTGAATTCCGAATCCCTCGTGAATTGTGGTGATCTGAGTGATTTCCACGGACTCCAAGAGCGACACCTTGATTGAATTTCCACAGTACGGGATCTATCCGCGGTGGCCAGAAGACGGTCAGGGATGGATCCACCCGGATGACATCTCCGTTGTTTCGAAACTGCTGCCAAGCGAACGTGTCGTCCGGCGAGAATCATTCGATGGCACCTACTATCACTGTCGCTATGGAAAATGGACGTTCCGATTGCGACCGGCTTTGTGGTTGCAAATCAAAGCGGAAGACGTGGATGTGGGAGATGAGGTCGAAACCGTCGGACTCGGTCTGGAGCGAGATCTTTTTGTGGGGGAAGTGATCGGGATGTACTACGTTCGTCGCAAAGGACGGATTGCATACCGATTGAGGCGGGCAGACCAAAACATGCCACGCTTGTTCCTGCGAGAGCACATGCGTTTGCTTTCAGAAAAACAAAGAGTTCGGCAGGGTGAGATCGAGCATCCCACACCGAAGTGGGATGGATCGGGCGATCGAATTGGATTTTCGGATTGATCGCCAACCGAATCACGGTTTGAACGAGCGGAGGGATATCGCGACTGCCTACTTCTCGGAAAGTTTGACGACCCGATCGAACTGCTTCTTGGTGACTGGTTGAACCGAGAGTCGGCTGCCTTTCTGTAGCAACACCATGTCCGCCAACGGACTTCGAGCCTTCGTGGCTTCTTCTCGCAATTCAGCCAGGGTGACTGGGCGATCAAGTTTCTTTTCCAGTTTGATGTCGACCATGAACCAGGTTGGAGAATCGGGATTGCTCTTTGGGTCGAAGTAGTTGCTCTTTTTGTCCCAGGCATGGTGGTCGGGATAGCCTCCGCGAGAGACCGTTGCCAATCCAACGACCGCGGGAGTTTTGCAGGCCGAGTGATAGAACAGAACTCGGTCGCCTTCTTCGATGTCGTCCCGAAGCAAATTGCGAGCTTGGTAGTTGCGGACACCTTCCCAGCAGGTGATTTGGTCGGGTTGTTCGACCAGGTCATCGATGCTGAACGTGGTCGGTTCCGTCTTCATCAGCCAGTACTTCATCAGTTTGCTCGAGGTGTCGTTGGGTGCGGGTGTTCGGTTGAGTCAATTTGTGCGGGCACGGTGATTTTTCGTCGAATTGTTTCGGAGGTGTGTCGATAACTCAAGAAGACGCACTGCAATTGTGTGTCGATGAAACGAATTCGTCTGCTTCCGCACGATTGCGGCTGCTTAATTCAGGCCATGGAAACGGCCTTGTATCCGTTTTCCATGCGCGGTCTCGTGTTTCACGCGAGGTCACGCCATCGGCTTGAGACAAATATGAACGTCGACGCAATTCACACCGCATTGGGCATCGCATTCACCGCCGTTTGGCTTTTTGTTGGCCAAATCATTGTTGATAGCCATTGAGAATGCCCCGATGCGTGGGCACCGAGGCATCTCGAAGAAGGCTGACGATTATTCGCCGGCCTTCGCTGATTTGGCTTCAATCACAATTCCCACGTGGGCCGGGGGCTATGCCTAATCGTTTCTGCCAACCTGCTTGGAATTGAAAGCAGTCGGCAACTTTACTCTGGTTTTGCCAGGCTGTAGGCGACGATTTCTTGGTCGTTTCGAATGAAGACGGTTTGATTTGCGTAGGCAGGGTGAGTCCATACCACCGACCTACCAAACGCTTCTTGGGTGGGTTCGATCGCGTGGAACCGCCCATGCTCTTTAAATCCATCTTTGGAAAGCGTCGCGATCATCAGGTCGCCGTTTTCAGAGAAAACAAAGAAGCGGTTGGAATCACCGATTCGAGTCAGAAAAGCAGTGCCGTGTTTGATGAATCGCTTTTCATCCGGTTTGGTGGCCTGGAAGGTTGACCAAAGACGGTCGCCATCTTTGGCATCAAACGCAATCAACTCGCCGACGTTGCAATCGGTTCCGTAGACCACGCCATCGATGAAGACAGCTGGGCTGTTGCTGGAAAACACCGAGTGATCCCGTTCGCCGCGCCAAAGTTCGTTGGCGGCGGTTGCGTTTTCGTTGAGCTCAAACATCACCGATTCGGTACGAATTCCACTGGCGTAAACCCGATTGCCCTCAATGGCGGGGATCGCGATCGACATGTCGAACATCGGACTGAGTTCAACGTTCCAGATCGGTTCGCCGCTGAGCAAATCCAGACCGTGGATGCCGGTCGGGGAAAACACGAGCAGTTGCTTTTGATCGCCCTGCTTCAAAATCGATGGAGCACAGTAGCCGGCGTTGCTATCGAGTTGCTTCCAGCGAACTTCGCCCGTCATTTTGTCAAACGCGACAACGCCTTGTCCGTCGCCGCCGACCATCGTGTAAAGCAGGTCGCCTTCGATCAGCGGATGCGCAGAAAAACCCCAGATTGGAACTTCGGCCGAGAAGTCTTTGGGAAAGTTGCGGCTCCAGATCAGTTCACCATCAGTGACAGAGAGACAACGCAAATCGCCCTCACTTCCGAGGATATAGACTCGATCGCCGTCGATGGTGGGAGTGCATCGTGGGCCGGCCGGATACGAAATGCTGTAGGGACGTTCGTACTCGTGACGCCACAATTCTTTGCCGGTTTCTGAATCCAAGACGATCAAACGTTCGTCACCGGTGAGATCGGCTCGTTTTCCGGGATCGTTGAACGCTTCACCTTGGCGTTGCGCGTAGTCAAATACAAACACGCGTCCATCGGCGACCGAGGGACCGGCGTAGCCACCGGCGATCTTGGCTCGCCACTTGAGTTGCAATCCTGATTCCGGGATCGAGTCGATGATTCCCGATTCACGATAAACGCCGTCGCGTTGATCACCCAACCAACCAGACCAATCATCCGCGGAGGCGATTGGAATCGCGACGGCGGCCAATCCGAGGGCAAGCACTGTCGATCGAGCGACGGAAACAAACTCGATGGACGAGTTTTGGAAAAGAGAAGCAGCACGCATATTGTGAAGTCCGAGAATTGGGATGGGAACCTTTGCGTACTATATGTTCTTTTGCTGATCCAAACCGCTTCGTCTCACACCTCTACTGATCCGAGCCAAATGCGATTGATTTTGATGCGTCACGCGAAAAGTGACTGGGCTGACGCGAAATTGTCCGACCATGAGCGGCCACTCAACGATCGCGGACGCCGTGACGCCCCGAGAATCGCTGGATGGATACAGGACAACGGTTGCCGGCCAGATTTTTTGTTGTCATCTGATTCCAAGCGGACTCGTGAGACGGCAGCGTTTTTGAATTCGCGTTGGGAAGCTCCCGTACCAACCTGTTTTTCATCGGATCTTTATTTGGCTACCGCATCGTCGATCTTCCAAACCATTCGGACGACCGAAAAGTGGTTGTCCGATGAGGACGGTTTGCCCGAGGAGCATCCGCAAACCCTGTTGGTTTTGGGGCACAATCCGGGAATCAGTGCGGCGGCCAGCGAATTGCTTGATCACGCTTGCGGGTTTCCCACCGCGGGACTGGCTGTTTTCGAATGCCAGATTTCCTCTTGGTCGGCGGAACTTGGCCCAGAGAATTGCCAAGTCTGGAAAGAGATGCGGCCGAAACAACTTCCGTGATCGATCTCCTTCAACCACTGGCCAATCGCTTGGACATCTTTTTCGCGGACCCGATATCTCGCTGCGTGTTGTTGGCTGCTGTCTTGCTCGCTCACTTTGGATTGCGACTGACGTTTTACAACCGATTGAATTCGATGGGATGGAAGCGGGCGACGATCAAGCGAACCGAGAAGATCGCTTTCGCTGAGACATGGCTCACGCCGTTGGTTTTGGGCTGGGCATTCTTTCAACCAATCTCAAGCTGGGTGCGCGGCGAATCAAGCTTTGAAATGTTGCCCCTAGGATTGCTCGCCTACGCCGCGTTCTGTCTTGTGTTGGGTGGCTTGTTTGGATTTCTTTGGTTGCTGTGGCGACCGGTTTGGAGAATCCAACACGTCCCGGCGAAACGCAGTGTCGAGTTGCACGACGTGTCAAAGCAAACCGGACGGACGTTGGCACGGACTCGCAAGTGCCGATGGGCGGCGAAGTTGCCGATGAACCAGATCTTCGAAATGGCGGTGGAGGAGATAGAGTTGCCCGTCGTTGGTTTGCCGGAGCAACTGGACGGGTACAAGATCGCTCATCTGTCAGACATTCATTTGACTGGGCAAGTCGCACCTGACTTCACGGCTCACGCGGTTTCGATCGCCACGCAGTGGTCGCCGGACTTGATGGCACTGACGGGCGACATTGTCGACAAGCAACCTTGTGTTGCTTGGTTGCACGATTTGTTTTCGCCCGCACGAGCGAAGGACGGTTGTTACTTTGTGCTCGGCAACCATGACACTCGTGTTTCGGATCCAGACGTGGTGCGGGATCGAATGACGGACGCCGGCTGGATTGACGTTGGCGGGAAGATTGAAACGGTGTCGCTGCGTTCGGTTAAGTGTCAGTTGCTGGGCAACGAGTGGCCTTGGTTCACTCGGCCGGATGTTGCTGTCATGTCGGAGAGCACTGTGAACTTTCGACTGTGTCTTTCCCACAGTCCCGATCAATTCGATTGGTGTCGTCGGAACGGGGTGGATCTGATGTTGGCTGGTCACACGCATGGCGGGCAAGGTCGATTGCCGTTGGCCGGTCCGATCTTGAGTCCCAGTTGGCACGGCAGTCGTTGGGCATCGGGAGATTTTTATCGATCGCCAACGACAATGCATGTTTCGCGGGGACTCAGTGGAGTTCACCTGTTGCGAATTCGTTGCCGGCCTGAGTTGTCGCTGATCACACTGCGCTGCCCAGGTTCGTAATCCGGAACACGATCTCCGTCGCCGGATCCACCAAGAATTCGGATCATTGAATCAGGCTCCTCCCACCCACCTCCATTATGAGCGATCCTTACGCGTCTTCCCGCACTACCGAGGATTCGCGGAAGACTTTGCTGCGAAGTACCTGAAACAGTAGTTTGTAAGGCAGCACATTCGAACTGGTTCTATCGTCGACCCGCGTCATCTCTGATTTTTGCTGAACCACAACCAAGACCATCACTAACAAACCGAACGCAGCACAATCACAATGACCTTGTGATCACTGACGACGAGCTTGCTGTCTTTGGTTCGTTGCGCACCTGACTCTTTTCTCGACTCCAGATTGATAGGCCGCTCGATGAAAATACAGAAGTTCATGGCCGGAGTGCTTGCAATTTTGGTTGTATGCTTTGGTTGCACTTCGGCTTTCCTGTGGTTAAAAGTCCGCGACGCCAAAAAAGAAATTGACTTCCTCAGCAGGCAGAACGAGATATTCAGACTGGATAGGGCTTCCTTTGCTCACCGGTATTTCGCGTTGACTTTGCTGCTTGATCCTGAGCTGCAAGCCCACGTGTATCTGCCGACAGAAAACCTTCCAGAAGAATTGGAAGACGAAAGCATCCTCCGAATCAGTGATGTCTACGAAGACGCTCTGGCGGCGGTCTCAATGTACCACGAAGGAAAGAATCTCTCTTATCCAGAGATAGTCGCTGTGCTCACCGACGAACTTGCCAAGGCTGAGCAGCGGTTGTCACGGGGGAGTGAAGAGGGCCAATGACATCCGGACGGTGTGCGCGTTCAGGCGATCGAATCTGCTGGTCATGAAGCTTTGTGATCCACTCATTGCTTCGTCCACTACGATTTGATTTCTACTTTTGCGAAACGAACTTTTCGAGGGATCGATCGAGCAACTTGATCGCCGCGTCGATGTGATCGTTGGTGGTGATCATCGGTGGCGGCAAGAAACGCAAGCGAGCCGGTTCGGCTCCGCAGAGGAATCCGAGCAAGCCTTCTTCGAACATCAAGTTCATCAGCAACTTGGCGTGATCGAGTGTGCCTTTGCCGGGTGTGAACACGATCATCATGCCTTCGCCAAAAGGACCTGAAATCGAACCGGGGTATTTCTCGGCCAGCTTTTGAAGTTGCTCGGCAAAGTAGGCGTGGCGTTTCATGTTTCCGCCGTCGGCACCGAAGCAATTGGTGGATTGCAGTGCATCTAGCGTCGCCAGTCCAGTCGAAATCGCCGAGGTCGATCCAGTGAACGTTTGACTGAGGATCGGTGCCTTGGGGTGGAAGTCATTTCGGTACAGCGTCGCGCAGACCTGAGTGATCTTGCCAACGGTGACAATGTCGGCGAATTGGTCCAGGCCGTAATGTTGAAACGCAAATGGTCGGCTGGTTCGCGAGAACGTTTGCACCTCGTCGAAGATGATTGGCACACCGGCTTCGCGAAGTGGCTCGCACAATGCGGTGAAGAAATCGTGGCTGCCAGGGTAGTAGCCGCCTTCGCCTGCGATCGGTTCGGCCCAGAATGCCGCGTGTTTTCCTGGATAGCGTTTGAGCAATCGTTTCAATTCATCGACTGCCCACCGCTGTGATTTTTCAGGATGGTCCGGATGCAGGAAGGGCAAGTAGTCGACTTGGATCGCTTCGGGCAAACCGTTTCGATAGGCGGGCCGGTCGGTCAAGGCTGCTAACGCGATCGATCGACCGGCGAACGCATTGTCAAACGCGATGATTCGGTCGGCGGGTTGTCGGTGATGGAACGCGAGTTTCAAGGCGTTCTCGTTTGCCATCGCGCCGCTGGTGGAAAGCAACACGTGTTCGAGCGGTGCTCCCGATTCGGAGGCGAGCGAGACGAGTCGCTGCATCATTTCGACACTGGCCGGGTTCTGCTGCAAGTTTCCCTGCATGACCGTGTCTTCGATCGCCGCATCGATGCTGGCCGAAACCAGGTCGGGATTCGAGTGACCGCCGCCGTGCACGCCGATTCCACCAATGAAATCCAGTTTGACGCTGCCGTCGGCCAGTTCGACGTAGGGACCGTTTCCGAGTCCGGACGCGAAGTAAGGCCAGATGGGTGGGCCGCCTCGAGCGGAGGTGAACCCGTCGATCAGGGATTGGTAGCTCGCCGATTGGTCGGGATCGCTGGGTGAAACATCCGTCATGGAAGCGGAATGATCACGCATTGCTTCGGCAATCAATTGCTTGGCTTGTGCGATCCGGGGGTCCTGACGAAGTGATTCGGCGTGAAGCATGTTCAAAAGCGATTGGCGAAAACGGTATCAAACGCGGGGGATCCCCGAGCTACAACAGAGAGCACGCATCTTGGTTCCCGGTTCGGTTCTTGGCAATCACTGCGCGACGATCGTTGCCGATCAGGGCGGAAAAAACTAAGCTCTGCGGATTGAATTCTGTTCCGCCACTTGTCTGCCAAACTGCATTCCTATGCCTCAGCCTCGCGTTCTCGTCCTGCGTGCTCCCGGTACCAACTGCGATGTCGAAACCGCTCATGCCTTTGAGTTGGCCGGTGCGGTCGCCGAACGCGTCCACGTCGGGCGATTGATGGAAAACGCGGCTTTGGCGAGCCGCTACCAAATCCTCTGTTTGCCCGGTGGATTCAGCTACGGCGACGACATCGCCGCCGGCCGAATTCTGGCGACTCGGATGCGACGGCACCTGGGTGACTTGATGCATCATTTCGTCGACAGCGGCGACAACTTGGTGCTGGGGATTTGCAACGGGATGCAGGTGCTGATGCGGTTGGGTGTTTTGACCAGCGGCGTCGGGCAATTGCAAACCGCGGGCGGACCCGCTGAATCGGCAGACGACTCCATCCCACCCGCCACTTTGACCTGGAACAATCACGGTCGATTCGAAGACCGCTGGGTGAACTTGGCCGTCGACAAAACGCCTTGCGTGTTCCTGCGAGACATCGAACAAATGTATCTGCCAATGGCTCACGCCGAAGGCAAGTTCATCGCTCGCGACGCGGAGGTGTTGGAAGAGCTGCGATCGGCCGGACGACTGGCTTTGCGATACTGCGAACCATCGGGCGAGATCCAATCCGAAACGTTGCCGTTCCCGATCAACCCTAACGGTGGTGATGCCAACGTGGCCGGAGTGTGTGATGCCAGTGGCCGCGTGTTCGGTTTGATGCCGCACCCCGAGCGTCATATCGATGCGACTCAGCATCCGTATTGGACTCGTCGCAAAGAGCAACCCGAACACGGCGAAGGATTGCAGATGTTCCGAAACGCGGTGGAGTGGTTTGCTTGAGTGAGCCCGTGGCGCCCGTCGAAGAGTCGGAAACCCGGTTCGCGTTTGGCAAGAACTGGGCGTCGTTTTTGGATCGGTTTGACACCGAACGGCTGCAGCACGCAACGTCTTCATTGAAGACGCTCTTGCAGGCGGAATCACTGGCAGGCAAACGGTTCCTCGACATTGGATCCGGCAGCGGTCTGTTTTCACTGGCCGCTGTTTCGATGGGCGCCGAAGTCGTCAGCGTGGATTTGGACGACGACAGCGTGGCTTGCACACGGGCTCTTCGTGAGCGAGCGGTCGCGGAGAACCCGACTGTGGCTGAGCAATGGCAAGTTCACCAAGGCTCGGCGCTCGATGCGGAGTGGTTGACTTCGCTTGGAACGTTTGACGTTGTCTACAGTTGGGGAGTGCTCCATCACACCGGCCAAATGAATGTGGCGATCGAGGCAACCTCATCGGTGGTCGCACCTGGTGGTCAGTACGCGATTGCGATCTACAACGATCAAGGTGGAGGGAGCCGACGATGGTTGCAGATCAAGCAAGGTTATCATCGCCTGCCTGCCTTTTTACGCCCGGCGTATGTCGTTCTGGTCGCAGGTTGCTACGAACTGAAATTCGCACTCGCGAGGCTGGCCCGAGGCCGCAACCCGCTGCCGTTTGCAGATTGGCGAGCGAAGAAGTCCGACCGCGGCATGAACGCCTGGCATGACTGGGTCGATTGGATTGGTGGGCTGCCGTTTGAAGTCGCCAAGCCCGAAGCGATCATTCTCCCGCTTCGCGAAAAAGGGTTTGTGCTCGACAACCTCACGACGGTTGGCTCCGGATGGGGATGCAACGAGTATGTGTTTTGCCGTTGCAAATGAGGCGACGGATTCATCGCCGTAGGCCATGTCTCACATGGCGCTGGTGATTGACCGTTTTGGTTTGAACTCGCGAAGGTTGGTGGACGCCTCGCTTTGTTCCAAAGCTTCGGCGTGGTCGCCAGGTGAGACCTGGCCTACAACTTCAAGCGACGGTCGCGGGATTTACGACTCGTCGGAGAGTGGGCTGCGGGAGGGAATGAGCAGGCCCGCGGCGATGAAGGCGAACTGGGTGGCGAAGAAGATCGCCAGGTTTCGCAACATACCTTCAGTGAAGCCATAGCTGTGCAGGCCAATGCCAAGTTCGTTGGTTCCGAACCAACTCCAGGCGGTGATGATGTTGCCGCCAATGGCAAGGATGGCGAACCCGCGAGCTTTGACCATCCCGTCCCAACGAGCGTGGAGCATCAAAGCATTCCAAATCACGATCAAGAGAGCTCCATTTTCTTTCGGGTCCCAGCCCCAGAAGCGACCCCAGGAATCGTCGGCCCAAAGCCCGCCGAGCACGGTTCCGATGAAGCTGAACAGAATGCCAAAGCAGGAGGCTCCGTAGACACAGCGGTACAAATCGCGACGGGCTCGATCGCTGGCGTTGATCCAACCGGAGATCAAATACCCGATGCCGAGCAGACCAGCGACAAGGGTTGCAACGTATCCGAGCGAAACGCTGATCACGTGCGTGCTAAGCCAGAACTGAGTGTCCAGCACTGCTTGCAGGACGCCCATCGTTTCGGCTTGGCCAACGTTCAGCGTCAGGTTGTAAGCGACTCGCAAAGTCATCATGCCAGCGACGGCGGCGAGCATGTTGCCGGTGCCGTAACGGAAGATGCGTTCGACCACCAAGCCAAACAACACGGCTGCCCAGCCGATGAAGATCGCCGATGAGTAAAGATTGATAACCGGAGCACGACCGGTGATGTAGACGCGAGACAGGATCACGATCGTGTGAATGATGAACGCAATTGCGATGGTTCCCCAAACCGCATTGCCCAGTCGTGGTGAATCGATTGCGAAATAGATCAGTCCCAAGATGATGGCCAGGATATAGAGCCCCGTTGCAATCGCGGTTGGATTGGCGGCACCTAACCATTGTTCCAGTGAAACGGCAAAGTGGTCGTAGCCAGGAATGTTGTAGGCTTGGACTGCGGCCAAATGGTCATCGAGAGCTTGGTTGAACGCAGCAGGATCGCCCTCGCCATATTCTCGAATCAATTCACCGAAAGTGCGAATGCCAGGTTGGCTGTCTTTCGGAGCGATGCCGTTCTTGGCCATGTCAAAGAATGCGGGGGCAAAAGCGGTCCAGTCGGCTTGTTGTTCGCTGTTGGTGGCCAGTTCCATTGATGGTGGAATGATCGCCGGTGCAGACATTTGAGCCAAGCTATTCATCTGCCGCTCAAGTTGGCGTAGAGCCACCAGTTGCCGCGTTTGTTCGCTGGTTCCTTCGGGGAAGAATTTTGCTGGAATGTCTTCGGGCACTGGCAAACGCATCGCGGCGGCAACGGTGTACTGCCGGGTTCGCATGTCCAGTTCGATCGCCTTCTTGTCCTTGAAGTCTTGATCTAGCGATTCTTTTTCACGAGCGTCCTCCACCATTTTCGTGAATCGTTCGAGGTTTTTACCGATTTCGTCCAGCGAATAGAGTTTGCTTTCTCGCCGGTCTAGATCCAGTTCGGCACGAATTTCTTCGGCATCAATGCGGAACATGGGCAGGTAACGCAGCGCCGGTTCGTCGACGGCAACCTCCATCAACCACTGCACCGCGGACAACTTTTTCGTTTCAACTCGATCTTTGATTTCGCTTGGTGCGGCATCCAGCGGCAACGAATCCTTGTTGGTCATTGCTTTCATTGTCTGCCGTGCATAAGCGTCGAGCGGCATCACTCGGCCGCCGTACTGCACTGGCACCTTGCCAAGAGCCGCCAAGTCAAATTCGCTGGCTCGGTCAGCCGGTTTCAATTTGTTCTTCAGAGAGACACTGGGGGCGAGAATCACGGTCACCAACGCCGCGACTGCAGCGAGGTACACGATGACGGGCAAGTTCTTCCGTGAAGCCGGTTCGGCGGTGACCTCGATGCCATCTGCAAATTTGGAAGTGCCAGCGGATTCCTCGCTGCCAAATTCGGCCAACGCTCGCTCGTTTTCACGTCGTCGGCGAGAGATGAATCGAGTGAGTGTTCCCCAAAAGTGAACCAACATTCCAAGTCCGGTGATGCTGCACGCGACATAGGGAATCAGCCAACCCGAGTTGCGGACGACCTGGATGCCGGTGAGCTCTTTGCCACCCGGCAACGTTTCATAATTCGATTGGTAGAACGTTTCGCCACGATAGCGAAGCGGGTTGTTCATCCAGACTCGTTCCTTGCGGTCTTCGCCAGTTTCGCTGTCGACGATTCGGATAAAGGATGAGAAATCACGTGGTGTTTGGGTGTTGCTGTAGGTGACTCGTCGAACGTCTTCGAGCTGAACCCAGTACGGTTTGACTTCTCGGTGCAAACGCAATCCGAATTCGTATTCTTTGTCGCCCACGGTGATGGAATCGAATGTGTCTTTGGAAGTTCCATCAGGGACCAGCATTTTGCGATCATTGATCGACTGGCTGACCAAGAAGACTCCGAGTGATTTGTCGGATTCTGGTTCGATCAACTCGACGTAAGCGGCGGGGATGTTCATCGCCATGTCCGCACCGCCTGACTTGCTCCGCTCAGCAGCGGAGACTTGCAGACCGATTCCCTTGGTTGCGGGTGAGTCGTCCTGGTAATCTTGGATTCCTGCATTTTCAAAGTATTCGAGTACCTTGATTTTGACGGGCAGCGACTCGTTCTCGATCGTTGACTCGTTCGAGGCCGCGTTTACCAATCGCTGAGCCGGAACGGCGACGACATTTTGGACGTCGTCTTCGGTGTGGATGAACTGAAGTTCGATTTCGTCCAAGTTCACGAACGTGTTGGTGGATTGCCCTTCAACGAGACTGAGGCGTTGTTCCGTCTGGCGGTCACCGAAAGCAAACTGGCCGACCATCAACAATCCAACGCCGAGGTGCAGCAGCACGTTGCCGCCCTGTTTGCCAAACGCCAATTGGCATCCAACCAGCATGATCAGACCGGCGCCCACACCCTTGGCGAGTTGCCAGACGATTCGAAGTCCTGGATCGCCGATGCGAGTTCCGGTAAACAAGCAATACAGCACGGTCACCGCCAACGCTCCGGTCGCGAAGTACGTCAACCATCGCAGGATTGGGAGTTTGACGGAGGATGCTGTCATGCCCATTGCAACGGTTCCGATCGACAGAACCGCCATGACGACCGACCACAATCGATCGTAGGACAGCCAGCTGGGCGGTGTGCCTTGCAGTCCATCGTCGTTGTGTCCGGTAAAGACAATCAGTCCGGCAACCAAGATTCCCGCAACCAAAAATGCCAATCCGGCGGCCAAGCGACCGCCGCTGGCTTGTAATCGGAAGCGAGTGATCTTGGCTGCTATCAGGTTGACCATCAGCAGCATCCCGAGTAACGCCCCGCCGGGGAACCGCCACACTAGCAGATCTACCTCGCGACCTTCCCACAAAGGCACGATTATTGAAAACGGTTCTTCGTGTCGCACAAACGCTTGTGGGAAGAAGTCGTCCAAGTGCAACGGAGCGATCCACGACAGGAAGTATCGTTGCTTGACCTCCTGCATGTTCATTTCATCTTGAGCCAACGTGCCGACCAAAACGAGCACGATCGACATCGCGAACAGAGCGACGGTGAACTTGAGCGATCCTGCCAACGCGAGCAATCGCGAAGGGGTTAGCCAATCCGCGATGGTTGAGACGCGATCGTCCGTTGCGTGGGTATCGTTGGTGACGGATGCCATCGGATGACTCTTGTAAGGGTGGGGCGCCAAATGAGCGGCGGTGAGGGCAGGGCGTGTGCTTTGAAAGTCAGTACTTCAGGGACTTCAAAAAACTTCGCATCGCTTCGTCTTGGTCCGCGATCACTTCAGCCGGACCGACCATTTTAATGAACAGGCTGAAATCGTTTTCGAGCGGCACGATCGTCGCATCAATCGAAGATGCTTGGTTGTCGTCGCTCTTGTCTTTCGGATGAAGAATGAACCGCTGGGCGTCGCGTCCCGCAACGGTCAACTTCTCGGCCGATTCCAGGGCTTGGTCGACATCTGCGTCGTCAGGTTGTCCGCCGTCGACTTGTCCCATCCATCGAGCCACGTTGCCTCGCAAATCACCACCGGCAGAAATCACCGTGATCTCCGCGGAGGCTTCTTCGGGGCCAGCATTGAACGCCGCCATTCGCATCATGCTCATTCGGCCGTCTCGCCATCCCTCGGGCCGGTCAAAGTCGAGAGCGGGATCGGATTTGGGTGCGTTGTCGCTGGCGGACTCTTTCGGGAACGCTTTTTCTTTTGCCGCTGGCATCGATGCTCCGCTGGCTTTGGCTTGTTCGATCGCTTCCTGTGCATCGCGTGGCAAACCAGCGTGCGGGTCCGATGCGGGCGCCGCATTGGAGGCTCCGCCTGTCATGGGGCCGCCAGCCATCGAGGCAAACGGTGCTCCGCCGGCCATCATTGGTGGGCCGGCGTCCGAGGCGCTGCCGGTGACGTCGACCCAGATCGCAGGAACGTCGGCAAACTCTTCTGAGTCCGCACCCGACCAAGTCATGGTCTCAGCCGCGGCCCATTCCTTTTGGCTTTCAGACAGTCCCACCTGCTTTCGCCAGCGGTTCACGTTCATGACAACGAAGTCCGACCAGTCATCCATTCGAGAGAGCTGCGAAACACTGAGGTCAAGTTGCTGAACAGGCGTGTTGATGTCATACGAGGCGAATCGCATCGTTCGGTCAGCACCTTTTCGCCAGTCCGCAGGGACCGAGTCCAAGTTTGGTTTGCCGTCTTCAAATTCGACGTTCTCAACGAACTCACGAAAGGTGTCGTCGATCGAGTCGACCGCTGATTCGCGACCCATGATCTTGAAGAACCAAGCTTGGTCCTTCTGTGGCAGAATTGCGGCGATCGTGCGAGTGTCTTCGGCGGCCAAGACCGCCGGCATTTTGGTCGGCACTTGGTAGGTGACGATCGGTGCTTCTTGCGAGCATCCAGCCAGGATGCTCAGCAGTCCAACGCAGAAAACGCTGGCGAACATCGGGACACATGACGTCCGGCGGAAATCAGACATGCGACGAAAAGGGGACGACATAGGTGGGACGACGAAAAGTGTGGGAAGGTGGGGAGCAGCCGTTGGGGGGAATCTGTGAAACTGCCGATCACTGGCAATTTTCAGCAGGAACGCTGTTTCTAACCGCCACTCATCATGGTGACTGATTTTCACGCGAATCCAAGCTCAGATTAACTGCTATCACTGTTGAAACGCGACGGCAGTCCGATTTGTTCTCACTGGGAAGTCAATGGACCGCACCGGGGAACGATTTTCGACGGATAGAAGCGACAAAGCGTCGCGGGCGAGGAATCCGGCGTGATTCCGAGACCAAAGTCGGAATCCTGCGGAAACCAGACACGGAAGAAGGCCGGACGGCGTTTTCCGCACTTTGACGGGCATCCGCAGGCGCCAGGCAAATTTACGATTTGCAACTGTCGCTTCAACTTTTTCGATTTCCGCGTCGGATGCCTTGTCCCCAATATTCAGATCGTGTTTCACTCCGCGACGACGCGAACGACCACGCCTTTGAAGGCCGGTGTTTTGCTTTGCGGATCGGCATAGCGTGCGACCAAAACGTTTGATTCGGGGTAGTACATCAAAGCGTTGCCCGGACGGATTTTCTCGTATCCACGCGCAAGGATGCCGGGCATCGATCCGACTTCGTTTTCGACGGTCACGCGTTGGTCGTGAGTCAGACCGAGTCGCTGCAGATCATCGGGATTCATCAGGATGATGTCCCGCCGATCTTGGTTGCGGTACAGGTCTTCCTCTTCGTAAACGACTGTGTTGAATTGGCCTTCGCTGCGTACGGTCATCAGCCGCAGTTCATTTTCAGCAGTGCCCTTGAGGTCGGGGATCGAGTGGCAATGCATTACCGCTCGTCCGTCCTCGGTGCCAAATTGAGGTTCGTAGAACGTGCGCCCGTCGATCTGGAACTCTTCTTTGGTTTTGTCGATCGAGCTGATCTTTCCGTAGCCAGGCACAACCCGCCCGATCCAGTCTCGGATCGTGGATGTGTGGTGCATCTGTTTCCAATCGATGCCTTTCGCGTCGGGAAGCAATCGTGCACCCAACGTCGCGATAACCTCAACTTCGCTGCGAGGACCGGGCAACCGTCGAGGGCCGCCGTCACTCAACCTGACGAAGTTGAACATCGATTCTTGCGTGGTCGGTTCGGGTTCTTCGTCGCGTGCGAGGACGGGCAAGATGATGGTTTCCTTGGCGAGCCCGTG
Organism: Rhodopirellula bahusiensis; assembly: GCF_002727185.1. Classification (NCBI taxonomy): domain Bacteria; kingdom Pseudomonadati; phylum Planctomycetota; class Planctomycetia; order Pirellulales; family Pirellulaceae; genus Rhodopirellula; species Rhodopirellula bahusiensis. The sequence goes on along the minus strand of NZ_NIZW01000027.1, from coordinate 35,764 downwards.
AGCATGTCCCGTGTTCATCGTGGTGTTCATCATCACGTTAAGATCGAGATTCGACAGGGCTTCGCCGGCGAAGGTTGCATCCGGGTTGGACCCAAACAGGTTGCCACCCAAGCAGAACCCGGCTTTGATCTTTCCCGACGCGGCGTCTTCCATGCAGGCGAGCGTGTCGAGGCCTTCCGTGGTGGGAAGTTCGACGCCAAAGTGTTCTTGCAACGCGTCAAAGATTTGTTGCTTGAGTTTTGGTGTGACGCCGACGCTGCCGATGCCCTGCACGTTGCTGTGCCCGCGAATTGGCATCAGGCCACTGCCCGGGCGTCCGACCATGCCGCGGCACATCGCGAGGTTGGCGATCGCTTGGACGTTTTCAACACCATGAGCGTGGTGTGTGATTCCCATCGTCCACGAGAACACCGCTCGTTCACTCTTGGCGTACAACGCTGCGATCGATTCCATCTCGGATCGGTCTACACCCGATTTGCTTTCGAGTTCTTCCCACTCAAACGCTTGCAGTGCGGCGAGGTATTCTTCGTGACCGTTGCAGTGGTTTTGCAAGAACGGCAGGTCGATTTGGTTGGTCTCTTGCAGCGATTTCGCGATGCCCCATAGCAACGCCAAGTCACCACCGATGTGTGGTTTGATGTAGTGCGTCGCAACCTTGGTGCCTTTTAGCAACGAGATCGGATCGCTGGGAATTCGGAACGTGACCAAACCGGTTTCTTCGACCGGGTTGATGACGATGACTTTTCCACCGCGACGGCGGACGTGCATCAGGCTGGTCATCAGCCGCGGGTGGTTGCTGGCTGGGTTGCCGCCAATCAGGAAAACGCAGTCGGATTTCTCCAGGTCTTCAAGCTGGATTGTGGCCGTTCCGCTGCCGACGCTGCTTTGCAATCCAACTCCGCTGGCTTGGTGGCAATAGAAGCTGCAGTTGTTGACGTTGTTCGTTCCGTAAACACGAGCGAGCAACTGCAACAAGAAGCCGGCTTCGTTGCTGCTGCGGCCGCTGAAGTACCAGAACGTTTCTTCGGGCGACAATGAAGCGAGCTTGCCAGCGATGGTGTCGAAAGCTTCTTCCCAGGTGATCGTTTCGTAGTGCGAGTCACCTTGCCGGTAGCGAACCGGATGGATCAACCGACCAAGGTGTTCGAGCTCGCGAGGAGTCATCGCCGCGAGTTGCTCGACCGAGGTCTTTTTCCAAAACGGTGGTTCGATGCCGGGCTGCATGTCCGCGACCATGGCCTGCAAACTCTTTTTGCAGACTTCCGGGAAGGAACCCGTTTCGTTGACCATCCCGCCTTTTTGGCCACCCATGCCGACCGCGCAGGTCTTGCATGAGTTTCGAGTCCGCATGGCTTTGTAGAGCTTCCAAATGCTGCCGGTCTCACGCCCTTTTTTGAACGTGTACCAAATGGCTCGGAAGCCACCGCCACTGCCAACTTTCATCGAATCGACTTTCAAGACCGAGTGGGGAGTGACGAATCACGCCGAGTCAGGTGAATACCATTCATCCAACAGCGATTGCAGCGTTTCGACCTTCTCCGGTTGTTGATCCGCCAGGTTTTCGTTTTCGTGCGGATCATTCACGACATTGTAGAGTTCAGGCGATTGCTTCGTCATGCGACTTGATGGATCAATCAACTTGTATTCGCCCTGAATGACCCAGCGGTACTGCAAACTGGGGGCTGGATCATCCATCGATTGAATGTCGTGCTCGAAAATCTCTCCATAGATTGCGTCACGCAGTTCCAGTTCATCAGAGTCTAAGACGTCGATTCCAGGCAGACCTTCGGGGACCTCAAAACCAAGCAATTTTTGTGTGGTAGGAACAACATCGATCGTGGACGCCAAATGGGTCGTGTCCATTCGCGGTTCAATCACGCCGGGCAATCGGTACATGATTGGCGTGCGTGTGCCGCCCTCGTTCGGACTTCGTTTGCTGCGTGGTGCGTAGCGACTCGACGTGGTTTGGTTGATCCAGCCGTTGTCGGTGACATAGACGACCAGTGTGTTTTCGGCGAGCGAGTGCTTCTCGAGCAAACCCAAGAGGTCACCGCAGGTTTCGTCAAACCACTCGCACATGGCCCAGTACTTGGCCATCGGCAAGGAGTCCGTTTTGTCGCGGTATTTTGCTAGCAAACGCTCCGGCGGATTGTGCGGTGCGTGCGGCAAGAATGGTGCGTACCAAAGATAGAACGGTTGCTCTTTGGCTTGGGTGTCCGCCAAGAATTCATCGATGACCTGCATTCCTTCTCGGCCAATCTTCAGGCCTTGGTCACCATGGCGACCGTCGCGGGTGAAGTCGCCATGTGTCATCGCGTCGGTGAAGCCCGCACGAGATGGTTTGCCTTCCCACCATTTGCCGGTTTGCAAGCTGCGATAGCCATGCGGTGCTAGCAGTTCCGGATGGCAATCCAAGTTGTCGACGTGCTGCAGGTAGTCCATCCGGTTTTTGACGTAGGCCGGTTGGTTGTGCGCCGGTCGACGCTCGCCATTTTGCATTCCTGCCCACGGAGGATCATTTCCAACAACACCATGTTGGTGTGGGTAGAGTCCGCTGATGATGGTTGCCAGCGATGGACGGCACAGGCTGACGGGCGAGTATCCGCGAGTGAACGTCAGGCTTTCCTTTGCCAGACGATCCAAGTTGGGCGTCTGGATGTGGGGATGGCCCATGAACGAGTAATCGTTCCAAGCTTGGTCGTCACTGAGAATCACGACGACGTTGAGCGGGGCGTCTTGCGCGGAGGCGGGTTCGCTGACAACAAGGGCGAGGCACAGTGCCGGCAATGCCAGCAGAAAACGGTGGGGAGCGTTCATGGTTGGTGGGGCATGATGGAGGTGGGAGTCACTGATCCGAAAAGTATTCCTTCGGAAAAGCGGCTTGGGGAGACTGGTTCGCGTCGCGACGTGGGAACCGTGGGCCGTGATCTTCCAGCAAAGGCATCTCCATGCCGGTGCTGTTCTTCAACAGTTGCCACAATTGCTGGTTCAGCGATTCGACCCGATCAGCATACCTCGAATCATGGATCAAGTTTTGCATTTCGCCGGGGTCTGACTCGAGATCGTAGAGCTCGTCTCGATCCCACAGCCCGTGGCAGCGGATGTACTTGAATTGACCGCCGATGACCGCGTGAAGCGTTGGCGTGTGCGGGTAGTTTCGTTCCCAGTAGTACTCGTAAAGAAGCGTGCGATCTTTCAGGGCCGATGAGTCGCCAGAACAGATCGATTGCCAAACGCTTTGCCCGTTGATGTTTTCTAGATCCGGAGCGTCGGCTGCTTCCAAAAGCGTCGGAGCGATGTCGATGTTGCCAACCAGCCCATCGAAGCGAACGCCCGCGGGAATCTTTCCGGGAGCGACGACCAGCAGCGGCACCTTCGCACTGGCTTCGTAGGCGGTGCGTTTGTCGATCAGTCCATGGTCGCCGAACTGAAAACCGTTGTCGCCCATGTAAACGACGATCGTGTTTTGATCGAGTTTTTGCTGTTCTAGAAACTCGCGGAGTTTGCCAACGGAATCGTCCACGGCCAGCAGCGATTCGCAATAACGACGGTAGTAGACTTCCGGGCTGAAGCCGGGCAGGTTGTAGCCAAAATCAACTCCGTGGCGACTGTTACGTTGGTTGCGGACCCACATGGGTTTGTCGCCAGCTTCCATCGCTTCGGTAGTCGGGATTTCGATCGGCAACGGTTCGTTGTCGTATCGGCCGCGATGCCGATCGGCGGGGACGAAATCCGCATGCACGGCTTTGTGGCTGACATACAAGAAGAACGGCTTGTCAGGGTCGCGTCCGTTCAGCCAATCGAGCGAATATTCGGTCAATTCATCTGTGATGTAGCCGCGTTGTGGAACGCGTTTTCCATTGACATTGAACCCGTCGTAGGTGGTTTGAGGCACTTCGCGAGTGGTCCCGTGACCATCGGGCCAATACGTGCCTTGGCCGCGAAACGATACCCAGTGGTCAAAGCCACGTTGCGGATCATCGATGTCGCCGCCCATGTGCCACTTGCCAATGAACGCGGTTTGATAGCCAGCGTTCTGCAGTGATTCGGGGAAGAAAACCAGGTTCGGATCCACCGCGTGGTAGTTGTCGACAACACGGTGGTTGTGTGCGTATTGCCCGGTCAGGATCGACGCTCGACTGGGTGAGCACAGCGACGTCGTCACATAGGCTCGGCGGAGCATTGCCCCGTCGCGAGCCATCGTGTCGAGGTGAGGTGTTTCTAGGAACGGATGCCCAGCAACACCCAGGCAATCGAAGCGATGGTCATCGCAGAGGATGAACAGGATGTTGGGTTGGGGATCATCCGCTGCTGCGCGACTTGGGACGGACGAGGCGGCAGCACAGAGCAAAAAAAGCCCAACCACGAAACGGATTCGCGATTGGGCTGTGGTGACATCAATTTGCATTGGGATCAGGAGTCGATTTCGACGCGTTCGCCGTGCTCATCACGGCAATCCACTTCCAGGTGTTCCGGGAACAATCCTTCGCTGCCGAGAATTTGAACGGTCATGTTACCGCATTCTTCCATCTCGCTGACGGTTCGGCGTTTCTTGTTGTTCAAGAAAGCGGAAACCTCATCGTTGACGCGAACGGTGACTCGAACGATGTGTTTGTTCTTCACCGCCAACGCCAGCATGCGGACGACTTCGATTGACATGCTCTCGGGAGTCTTGACCAAACCGCGGCCTTCGCAGCAAGGACAGTCTTTGTAGATGCTGCGTTTGAGGCTGGGGCGAATCCGTTGGCGAGTCATTTCGATCAAGCCGAATGGGCTGGTCCGAAGAATCTTCGTGCGGGCACGATCGTTGGCCATCGCATCGCGAAGGACGCGTTCGACCTTGCGACGATAGCTTTCTTTTCGCATGTCGATGAAGTCGTTGACGATCACGCCGCCCAAGTCACGCAGGCGAAGTTGTCGAGCAATTTCTTTGGCAGCCGAAATGTTCAGACGGAACGCGTTCTCTTCCGCTGATGCGTTGCCGCGGAAGTTGCCGCTGTTGACGTCGATCGCCACCAAGGCTTCCGTCGGGTCGATCACAATGGACCCACCGTCGGGCAAAGCAACCTGGCGTTGGTTGATCTTCACGATCTCCTCTTCCAAGTTGTATTTGTGGAACAGAGGGCCGGGACCGTCGTAGTACTTCAAGCGATCGACCACGCGAGGCATGACCATCTTCAAGAAGTCGCGAGCCTTTTCGTAGGACTCCTTTTGATCGATCAGAATGTGATCGATGTCATCGCTGTAGATGTCGCGAATGGTGCGGATGATGAGATCGCTTTCCTCGTAGATCTCACCCGGTTCGCTGGTTTCTTCGACGCGGCGAACGATCGCTTTCCAGAGTCGCAACAAGTAATCCATGTCACGTTGCAGTTCGCCTTCGCTGCGTCCTGCACCTGCCGTGCGGACGATGAAGCCGAGGCCCTTGGGTGGGCTCAGCGACAGCAAGCATTTCTTCAGACGCTTCCGATCGTCTTCGTCTTCGATTTTTCGGCTGACACCAACACGCGAAAGTGCGGGCATGAGCACCAAGTAGCGTCCGGGGATCGAGATGTAGGTGCTGAGCGTGGGGCCTTTGTTTCCGATGCCTTCCTTGATGACTTGCACCAAGACTTCGTCGCCACGTTTGAAGATCTCTTGGATCGGCGGTTTGTTGCGAGGGCGTCCGCCTTTGAACACACGCGTGCTGCCACGTCCCGATTCGCGATTTCGTTGAGCAGCCGCTTCGGCCATCTCGTCCGATTCCCGCATGATTTCTTCGGGATCGTAACCGCCTTGGCGGAAGTATTGAGGCTCGATGTCGCTGATGTGCAAGAAGCCGTTGCGGCCCACACCAAAGTCGACAAACGCCGCTTGGATGCTGGGTTCGAGATTGACAATCTTGCCGCGATAAATGTTGCCGGAGTAATTCTCAACGCTCTTCCGTTCGACGTATAGCTCTTCGAGTCGATTGTTCTCGACCACAGCAATACGGCTTTCTTCGGGCTGAAGCACGTTGATCAGCATTTCACGTTTCATCTAAGTCACCTTTTCTTCGGTGTGAAGCCGGCTTGATGTGACTGCCAACAAGGACGGTCACATGGACGCCGACGTTACGAAAGTATGTGGGTGCTCCTGGTTCAGGAGCGTTTAATTCGGGTTGGGCCCTTTGAGTTCAACGCCGGTGCGAACGATTGTCGCGCCGCGTTCGGGCCAGTCGCTCAAGTCCAGCAAGTCGAGCACGTCCTGCATTTTCAGGGACGCTCCATCGGCCAGGACCATGTGAGCAAAAAGTTGGTTGTCTTGTAGTTCGATCTTGGGCAAGTGTTCTTTGACGATCGCGGTGACCGTCTTGCCTTTTCGATCGACGGAGACTGTTTCATTGTGTTGCAGTGCCGCGATGTTTTGATTGACTTGGTCTCGATTGGATTCGTCCCAATCATCCGGAAGCGACACGGTGTACTGGGTCGCGGCGATGCGAGCCTTCTTCACGCCTTCGGGGATCTTTTCGACCGAATGAATGGTGAGGCCAGGTTGCTCGTCTCCTCGAAGACGCTGCAGCAACTCGTCCGCTTCGAGATCCTCGCTCAGATCGATCTCCGCCACTTCATCGAGGCTTTCGATTCCCAGTGGCAATGCGGAGGGGAACGCGATTCGAGGCGTGGGATGAAAACCTTCGGTCATCGACAAGGGCAGGGCGACTCGGCGGGCGACTCGTTCGAACAGCAGGGCCAAATCGCGGTGGCTGATCCATCGGAGCAGACCCGTTTTCGCGAAACGAACGCGATAGCGAATCCGCAGCTGGTCGACGGGGTGCAGGTTGGGTGATTGCCGAGAAGGCCGCGTTCTCATTGCATCACCAATTCAGGTGCCAAGTCGGCCAAGCGATCCAGCAAGTACAAGTCAACGTCACGAGCGGCTTCCAATTTCATCACGCGTTCCGCGATCGCTTCGCATTGTTCGATCGATACGTTGCGGATGACTTTCTTGACGCGTGGCAAGGCCGAGGGTGGCACGCTGAGGTTGCGAACACCCATCCCAAGCAACAGCAACGCGCGGCCGGGGTTGCTGCTCATTTCACCGCAGACACTGACGGGCGTTTGGCTTTTCGCCGCCACATCGATGCTGTGTTGGATCAAACGAAGCACCGCAGGGTCGCTCGATTGATAAAGGTCCGCGACGTATTCGTTGCTGCGATCGACCGCCAATGTGTACTGGGCCAAATCGTTGGTGCCGATGCTGAAGAAGTCGACTTCGGTGGCGAAGTGTTCTAGCATCATGACCGCGGCGGGAACCTCGACCATCATTCCGACGGGCAGGTCGCTGCGATACGGCAGGCCGGATTCTTGCAAGTCTTCCGCGACAACGTTCAGCAGCATGCGGGCTTGCCGAAGTTCGTTGATCGTTGTGATCAATGGGAACATCACGCGAACGTCACCGTGGACGGCGGCTCGCAGGACGGCACGAAGTTGTGGCCGGAACACGTCAAGGTTGCGAAGGGACAGGCGAATGCTTCGCAGCCCTAGGAACGGATTGTTTTCACGGTGAGCCATGTTGCCACGACCCATTTTGTCCGCACCGAGGTCGAGCGTCCGGATGACCACCGGGCGACCGTCCATCTTTTGGACAACTTCGGAGTAAGCCTGGTAGTGGTCCTCTTCAGATGGTTCGTCGTCGGACGACAGGTACAGGAATTCGGTGCGGTAAAGCCCGATCCCGTCTGCGCCACGATCGAGGCAGGCGGTGGTTTCGTGCGGGAATTCAATGTTGGCATTGAGTTGAATGCGAACGCCGTCGGTGGTTTCGGCCGGCAGTTGGCTGAGTTCCGCCAATCGCACTGCGAGAGACCGACGGTACTCGGCTCGCTCGCGATAGTGATCCAGGACGTCGTCTTCGGGGTCGACAATCAGTTTGCCGCGGTCGCCGTCGACGATGACGCAGTTTGAACCAGCGATCTGATGCAGGAAATCACCAATGCCAACAACGGCGGGGATCTCAAGGCCTTTCGCGACGATGGCGGTGTGGCCGCCGGGGCCGCCCGTTTCTGTGCAGAAACCTTTGACGAAACGACGGTCCAGGTTGGCGGTTTCGCTGGGGGTCAGCATGTGCGAAAGCACGATGACCGGTTCGCTCAGATCCGAAAGTGGTTGACGAGTGACAGCACCGAGCTGCATCAGCAATTGTCGCTCGATGTCCAGCACATCTTGAGCGCGATCAGCCAGCAGCGGATTGTCGAGCCGGCGAAGAGCCGAGGCGTAGTTGTGCAGCACGCCGCTGACAGCAAAGGCGGCCGACTGGCGATCTTCACCGATCCGTCGTTGCAATTCGGAGTGCAGTCGCGGGTCATGCAGCATCTGCAATTGCGCCGCGAAAATGTCGCCGGTGGAGCGTCCCGCATTCGCGGTGGTTTCCAGTCGGCTGTGCTCCAGGTGAGCGCTGACCAGATCAACCGCGGTGTGCAGACGCGCGAACTCATCCTCGACGTCAGCCGCCGGGACGATGCAACGCGGGATGCGGTATCCGTCGGCGTCCAGCACCAAGGCTGGGCCGATGGCGACACCCGGTGAAACGGGAATGCCTTGCAGTTCAAGCATCATGCTTCGATGCCGATGAACTCGATCCGATTGATTTCTTCTTGCGTGTTTAGAAGTCCATTTGCGCGAGGCACAAACAAAACTTTCCAACCGAGAACCTTGCCAGCCAACTCTGTTTTTGGTTCAGCCTGTGGCGGTTTCAGCACCACCCGCATGGATTGCTGGGCCGTGAAAAGTGATTGCCAGTGACTGTTTCCGCAGAGCCCATTTTGATTTGGCAGCCAGTTTAAAACGGCTGGGGCGAGGCGGTACCGAAAGGGAGCATCATGCCCGTCAAGTCTGGCGAGTGATGGTTGGTTTCGGCGGGTCGCTTCCTGGGAAGCGGTGGTGTTGGTTGGGAGAACGGCTTTCTAAACGCGAACCGGCACCACCGGGCAATGGGAAAAAAGGATCGGGAAAATCGACATTTGGATCTCTCTACGAGGGTGATTGGTCAGGAGCATCGCTGGTGCCGCCGGCCGAGCAGGCAGGCGAACCAGAGGTCTCATCAAGTTCGTGAAAGCCGAGGTCAAACAGTTGGCCGACGGCTTCGAGGGCTTGTTCAGCGTCTTGCCCTTGGGCGGAAACCGTCAGTTCGGTTCCCTCGGTGGCTCCGAGTGTCAAAAGCGACAAGATGCTCCGGCAGTCCACCTTTTCAGATCCCTTTTGCAGGAAGATCTGAGATTGGAATTCCGATGCGCAACGAACCAGCAAATCGGCTGGCCGGGCATGCAAACCTTGGCGATTGAGGACACGAACCGGTCGTTCGTGTGTGGAGGCGCTCATGCGATCACCGCGGGGCGGGTGACAGTGGAATCAACATTGTGAGAAACAGCAGGACGGAGCACAGGGCCGCTATCGAGCGAGTCTGGCTGGGGTTTGCCTTGATGTTCGTTCATGTTGAAGGATTGGTTCAGCAGAAAAACGTTCAACCGGCAGCAAACTGGTTGTCGTCGGCTTCTTGCAGCAATTGTTGGATGTCGTCAGCAGTCTTGCTCTGTTTGAGGAAGCGACAGAACGACTCGTCACGCAATTGACGCGAAATGTTCTCGAGAGCACGCAGGTGATCGCCGGGGCGTTCGGGCGGGCTGATCAAGAGGAAGAACAACTGAACGCGTTCGCCGTCGAGCGAGTCGAAGTCGACTCCTTGCTCGCTGACGCCCACCGTGCCAACCAATTGTTGAACGCTGGGGTGCTTGGTGTGAGGGACGGCGACTCCGCGGCCAATGCCGGTGCTGCCGAGTTCTTCCCGTTTCATGATCGCGGCGACGATGTCGTCACGCTGGTCAGCGGAAATTTCGCCGGCATCGAGGAGTGACTGAACCAGCTCGTCGATCACCGCTTCTTTGGTCGTGGCGGTCAATTCGGCGCGGATGGCGCCGGTCTTAACAAAGTCGGAAAACTTCATGGAACAAATTGTCTGAAATGCGAATGAATGGAAGCGTTTAGATGAAAAGCCGGCACGGATTCGCAACGAGGACGGGCCGAGGGCTCATTCGTCGTTGGTGTCGACGCTTTCGATGTGTTTGTGGGCGGTGGCGCGATGTTCGGTCTTTTTCTCTTTCAGCTTCCGCAATTGCTGTTCAGCTTTTGGGATGGCGGCGTCCAGGGCAGCGATGACGGTGGTCGCCTCAGCGTGCGCAATCAAGTCATCGGAATGCTCGACGGAGATTCGAAATTCGACGTGAGGTTTGTCGAGGTTCTCGAGGTCGATTGTGACGTCGATCGCATTCACTCGATCGTAAAGACGTCGCAGTTTGAGGGCCTTTTCTTCGACCAATGCTTGGTCGCCGGGTTGCAATGCCCCGTGACGGGCGGAAACGTTCACCTGCATGCTCAACCTCTTGCTGTTTACTATTTGAGATTCGTGCGACCGAACCGGAAGGCCAATGTTAGCCGTGTCGGGCCCGTCGTCCACAAAACCAAGCGTAGCCGACTTTGTCGCACGCGAACAGCGATCCTTTTGGGCAATTTTTCACATTGCTCGCCGCTTTAGACGCTAGCCCCGTGACAAAACGTTGGTGAATGGATACGCTTCGCAGTTCGTCCATTGGTTTTTGATTGTCCACCCTCCAACCCCCACAGCTCTGATTTATGGCTCGAAAGGTCATCAGCCGTCAGGAAAAAGCTGCCGAAGCAGAAGCCGCTGAAAAGTTGGCCGCTGAGGCCAAGCGAAAAAAAGCGTCCAGCCGGAAAACTAAAAAGGCGGCCGCTGATGTTCGCTTGCGGCTTTATTGGGGTGTCTTCAGTCAGAACTTGAAACGGGTTGCCGTTTTCGAGTTCGACCAAAAGGACGAAGCGCTCAAACGCTCCGAAGAACTGAGCAAGGGAGGCAAAGCGCCTCACTTCGTTCAGAAGGTCAAGGAAGAAATTAAAGTCGAGTAAGGCTGAGCGTTTGAACGTGCCGGTTTCTCCATCTTCTGCCGGCCCGTCGGCATCAAGCAGCTATCGCTTTCCCGCCGAATGGGAGCCATGCGCAGCTGTTTGGTTGGCTTGGCCGCACAATCGAGGTACCTGGCCGGGCCACTTTGAGTCGGTGCCGGCAGCTTTCGCTCGGTTTGTCCTCGCCATCCACGAGTCCACGCCTTTGCGCATTCTCGCGGCAGGTTCAGTCGCGGAGGATTGTCGCGAACATCTGAAACGCGTTGGGTTGGTGGAAAGCGATTCGCTGCAAATCGTCGATATTCCGACCAATGATTGCTGGATCCGAGATTACGGGCCGACGTTTGTTTTCGGCTCGGACGGACAACGCGTGGCGATCAATTGGCATTTCAATGCTTGGGGCGGAAAGTATGAGCCCTTTGATTCCGATGCGGCCGCCGGTGCGAAAATCGCGAAAATCGCGGGTTTGAAGTGCCTCGATGGCACTTTGACACTGGAAGGTGGGGCCTTGGAAACCGATGGGGCAGGGCGGTTGTTGGTGAACCCGGGCTGCTTGATGGATCCCGCTCGCAATCCCGGGCTTTCGCAAGAGCAGATTTCTCAGCGGCTGAATCAGTGCCTCGGTGTGGAGGAAATCGTTTGGATCGACGGCGGGGCTCCCGCGGGCGACGACACAGACGGACACATCGATCAGATCGCACGATTCTTGGACGCTGAGAACGTGGTTTGTGCGGTGGCAGGCTCCGAGGAAGACGAGAACTACCCAGGGCTGGAGGCCAATTTTCGTCAGTTGCGATTGTGGTCGAGGCAAACGGAGCCGGCTGTTTCAGTTCATCGATTGCCGACCCCGCCACCTCGGCAGGTGGATGGTGCCGCTGTGCCGCAGAGCTACTGCAATTTTTTGCGGCTGGGGCCTGATCGCATGCTGGTGCCAACCTTTCGTTCGCCGGTCAGCGATGAGCGGGCCTTGGCGTTGCTGCGTGAGTTGTGCCCGGGCGTCGAAATCGTCGGAGTGGATTGTTTCGACATTGCTTGGGGGTTGGGAGCGTTGCACTGTGCCAGTTGCCACGAGCCAGCCGCGATTTGATTGCATCGTGGTGAGTCGGCGGCAATGTTTGCTGGGTGACTCGAAACGTTGCCGGAGGCCGCATTCGGTTCACTGGGGCTTGGATTTCGGTTCGAAACCCTCGAAATCGGGCTGGGGACGTTGATTCACCCTTGGGCGAAAATCGTCCGAACGTTATACCTAGCGGCTTGACAATCCGACGGATCGTCCATTGATGACGCGCTTGCCGCGATGCCTCGTCGCCCCATTGCAAAATTGCTCGAGAAAAATCGGGTACCAGAGGGACACTCTTGTAGAGAAGAGGGTGTCGTTGCTGGGGTGCGAAGCCCGATCAATCGATGTCGGTCGGCCCACGAACCGGTTTCCTGCACGCAGGCAGAGTCCACGCCGCGATTGAAGCCAGTTCAGATCATTGCACACTTTTTGTCGACGCCTAGCTAACGCATTCCGAGCCTTTTTCGACTGGCTCCTTCGATTCGCTGGTTGGCGTCGCATTGGAAACCACATGCCAGACAATTGGAATATCCTCGCGAGTTTGTTGGGGACACCCAAACCGCCAGATCGTCCCGCAGTCAAAGAAGAGCCTGCAAAACCTGCTGCTGAGCCAGAGCCCGTTGCGGAGACCGCTGAATCGAAAGATGCGGAACCCGACGCAGTCGCTCCTGAACCCAAAGAAACCTCGGAGCCGTCCGCGAAGAAAGTGTCTGCTTTCTCGGAACCGGATGAAGGTGCCGACGACGTGCTGCAAGCTTTGGCAGCCGTTAAGCCACCGCCGAAGTTGCCAGGTTTTGGAATCTCGGATGACGACGCCGATGAAAGTGGCGACGAATCCGACGATACGCCATCGGGTTTTGGTGCCGCCGAATCGAAGATTTCAAAGCGAGAGACGCAGCTGAAATCGGGCGGGGACGAATCGCCCGGTTCCAAACGCGATCGTAAACATCGTGGCGATCCCGATTTGGGAGAACCGCCTCGCAAGAGCAGCAGCGGCGGTGGATTCGCGAGCGGCTTGCTCGGCAACGATGACTCGGGTACTGAAGAAGCTTCCGAGGTGGAAGCGTTCGATGACGAGTCCGATCTGATTGCTGCCGATACCGGTGATATCGTCGGCTGGGATGCCGATTCGGTTGACGAAGACGACAAGCCTGCCGCCGCAAAGCCTGACCGCGAAAGAAATGGTCGTGGCCGTGGCGGACGCAGTCGGCGTGGTCGTGAATCAGAAGACTCGCAAGATGAGTCCTCGGAAGAGAAGGCTTCTGAGCCTCAGTCACGTAGCGGTCGTGGTGGCCGTCGCGGGCAACGACAAAAAATGTCTGATTCAGACGTCGTCGTGAAAAGCCGGTCGGAGACGCCTCGCGGTGATCGCGAAAAATCCGATTCCGACGCATCCGAAACTCGCGGGCGTCGTCGACGTCGCGGCGGGCGACGCAGTGAGCGATCGGATTCAGATCGTGGTTCAGAAGAACGTCCCAAGGCGGATCGTTCAGACTCGGATCGCTCCAGCAGCGAACGTTCAAAACCCGGTCGCGGCGATAAAAGTCGCTCCGGCGGACGTGAGGAAACTCGCAGCAAGTCTTGGGATGATTCAGACCTGGAATCGGATGACGATTCCTTCGCAGCGGATTTGTTCGTTGATGACGGATCGGTCGATGAGCCATCTTCGGATCGCGACTCGAAACGTTCACGCGAAGATTCAGATGATGACGAGCCTCGTGCGGGCCGACGACGTTCGCGTCGTGGTGGTCGACGACGTGGCGGACGCGGACGAGAAGAACGCGATTCTTCTGACGTGAAGGCTCGCAGTGGCCGCGGTTCGGAATCGCCAAAAGATGATGACTCGATTGACGACGAGTTGCCGCGATTTGCATTCGCCGACGATGACGATTCGGTTGATTTGGAAAGCAATGATTCCGAGGGTGAAAACGAAACTCGGTCTCGAGGTCGTTCGCGATCTCGCGGTGGCCGCAATCGTGACCGGGACAATGACCGAGAACGCTCGGGCGGTTCCACACGAGACGGCGGTTCAGAGCGTTCGAGCAACTCAGAACGATCCAGCGGTTCAGGCCGTGATGGCGAGCGATCGTCGTCACGCGGACGTCGCGGTGAACGAAAGGATTCTCGCAAAAAGGATCCTGACATTCCAACTTGGGATGAAATCGTCAATCAGATTGTCGACAGCAATTTGAAAGGCCGCAAAAGTCAGCCTTCTCGCGGAGGCCGCGGCCAAAGCGGCGGTGGCAACTCTCGCGGTCGTCGTCGTTGATCATGAACGCGGTGTTCGTCACTGCGGTTCTGACTCAATCGTAAAACCATCTCAAACAATCCATACAAATCAAATTAGGAATCACCATGTTTAAAAACTTCTGTCCTTCCGCGCTTGGTATCAACGGTCGTCAAAGCGAGTTGATCGAATTGGCCCTGACGTATGCCTTCCGTGGCATGGATGTCGACATGCACGACATGCTTCGTCGTTCGCAACGGACCACTTTCGAAGACGCCTCGAAGTACTTGAAGGCTTCGGAAATCAAAATCGGTTCGTTCCAATTGGCGATCGATTTGGATTCCGATGACGACACCTTCACCGCAGCGGTTGCTCAACTGCACCCGCTTGGCGAAATCGCTCAACAGCTCGGTGCGGAACGTGCCTTGATTCGCGTCCCCGCCGCAACGAATCGCCTGCCGTTCAATGAGTTCTTTGACGTCCAACGCAACCGTTTGGGGCAAATCGCGGATGTCTTGGGACAACGCGAAATCAAGCTTGGCATTGGCTTCCGTGCCGGTGCTGAATTGTTGGAAGGAAAAGAGTTCACCTTCGTCAACAACGTCGAGACTTTCCGTGCTTTGGTTGACGCAGTGCCAAACGAAAACGTTGGCTACGTGATCGACACATGGGACTGGGTCGTTGGCGACGGTGCCATGGATCAGCTCAGTGAGATCTCGGGTGAGAAGATCGTTGCACTGCGTCTTGGTTCCGTTCCTGAAGAAGCTGACTTGGCGACTGTGAAGTCGACCGATCGTTTGCTTCCTGAAATGAATGGTGTGACTTTGGATCACGTGAAGGTGGTCGGCCACCTGAACGAGACCAACTTCAGCGGTCCAATGAGCCCGACTGCTTCGACTTCGCAGTACAAAGGTCAGACTCGCGAATTCTTGGTTCAAAAATCCCAGGAAGCGATCGATGGCATTTGCAAGGAAGCCGGCATGACCGTGGCTCCATTGCCAATGGATCTGATTGAAGACATTCCTTACGAACCGACCCCTATGTGATCCAGCTGGAGATCTTCCATCATGAGTCAACCCGAAGACGACTTGCTCGGCCAACTTGGTGGCATGGACGGAGTCCGTCGTGTTGTCGACGAGATGTATGTCCGTGTTCTCGCGGACCCCGAGTTGACTCATTTTTTTGATGGGGTCCCCATTGAGAAATTGGCTCGGATGCAGACCGAGTTCATTGCGTCGATCACTTCAGGTGATATCCAATACACCGGTGCGGACCTGACGAAGGTCCATGCCGGGCGTGGAATCACCGGAGCCCATTTCTCTAAATTCTGCGGGCACTTGACGGATGCGTTGGAAGCAAACAACGTCTCCTCTCACGCCATCGATCAGGTGCTCGGGAAATTGGCGATGTACAGCGATAAAGTCACCGGTTCGACCAACGTCGACGGTTGATCGCTTCCGCCAGTTCGATAGTTCTTATTTTTAGCTGTTCCAGGCTACTTCCCCTTGTTGGATTCACCGACACTTGGAGTCGATCCTTGGCGTGAACATCCGACTGGGATTGTTCTTGTTCCGCACATACTTTGGTTTTGACCTCCATGACTGCCACTCGTCGTCGCCCCGTTGTTTTGATCGTCCGTGATGGTTGGGGGCAGAACCCCGATCCAAAGTGGAACGAATGCAACGCCGTTCATTTGGCCAACACTCCGGTCGATGAAAAACTGACCCAGGAATATCCCAGTGTTCTGATCCACACTTCTGGCGAAGACGTTGGCTTGCCCGCTGGCGTGATGGGGAACAGTGAAGTCGGTCACCAAAACATTGGTGCCGGCAGAATCGTTGACCAAGAAGTCATGCGGATCACGCGGGCGATTCGGGACGAGTCTTTCTTCAGTAATCCGGTCGTCACTGGCGCCATTGAACATGTGAAGAAGAACGGTGGTCGACTGCACTTGTTGGGACTGATGTCAGACGGCCGAGTGCACAGCGATCTGCAGCATGGAATCGCCGTGATCGATTTGGCCAAGCGAAATGGTTTGACTGGTGATCAGCTTGCGATTCACGCGATCACCGACGGTCGCGACACCTCACCGCGTGGCGGGCTGAAATTTGTCTCTCAACTGACTGATCACTGCGCCGCATCCGGTGTCGGCGTTGTCGCTTCCGTGATCGGGCGTTTCTATGCGATGGATCGTGACCTGCGTTGGGAACGAGTCGAGGCGTCTTACAATTTGATGACTCAAGGCAAGGGGCAAACCTTCCCGAGTGCCAGCGCCGCGATCGAGAGTTATTACGCCAATCCAACCGAAAGCAGTCGGGACGGCGACGAGTTCATCACGGCATCGTCCATCGTTCCCGAGGGTGGATCGCCGATCACGGTCCAGCCCGGCGACGCGGTTTTGTTCATGAACTACCGCGGCGACCGAACGCGAGAAATCACGAAAGCGTTCACGTTTGATGACGCGGCATGGAAAGACATTCCGGGCGGCGGATTCGATCGTGGCGAAAAGATCGACAACCTGTATTTCGCGACGATGACGGGTTACGAAACTGGCCTGCCCGTCGAAGTGATTTTTGTGAAGCCAGCCAAGATGCCGAACATCTTGGGTGAATACGTGGCTTCCAAAGGACTGCATCAATTCCGTTGTGCGGAAACCGAGAAGTACCCGCACGTCACGTTCTTCTTCAACGACTATCGAGACGATCCGTTCGCTGAAGAAGAATGGGGCATGGCACAATCGCCTCGTGATGTATCCACCTACGATCAAAAGCCGGAGATGTCCGCCGAAGGCATCACGGAAAAGGTGCTCGAGCAAATTGAGTCGGGAGCCTGTGACATGATCATCGTCAACTACGCCAATGGAGACATGGTTGGTCACACGGGCGTGTTGAATGCCGCGATCGAAGCGGTTGAAAAGGTCGATGCTTGCGTCGGTCGCGTTGTTGACGCGACTTTGGCCGCGGGCGGATCATTGGTTGTTACCGCTGATCACGGCAACTGCGAGCAGATGATTGATCCAGAAACTGGTGGTCCTCACACGGCACACACGACCTATCAGGTCCCGTTGATCGTGGTGGATCCTGAGTTCGTTGGTAAACCGTTGCGTGAAGGCGGTCGATTAGCCGACATCGCCCCCACTGTTTTGGCATTGATGGGACTGGAAGTGCCACCTGAAATGACGGGACGTCCTCTGATGGAAACTCAGAACGCCTGATGTCGTCTGCCCCGCGGGAAGGTTGGACCGTAGGGAACCGAACCGTCGCGATCATTGCTGCCGCGCTGTTGCTGGTGGGCTTGATGGCGACGTTCTCACGCATTGTCGTGGACTATCAAACGCCCGGCCCATTTGATCCCGAGCATCAAGGGCTCTGCGATTTTCACAACGGGATTTACTATCCCACGCGAGCGGTGTTGGCGGGTGAAAGTCCTTACAGCGACGCCTATGCCGCCAAGTATCCGGTCGCGAGGCAGATTCCGTTCTTCTCGCCAGTGATTTTGTTGATGCATGCACCGCTGGCGGTGCTGCCGCTGCATGTTGGCGAAGCGTTGAATGTGATTCTGCAGCTGTTTCTGCTGGCGGCAATCGCAATTCTGGTGGCTCGCGAAGCTGGTTACGCGAAACGCTGGGATGCCGTTCTCTGCATCGCGATGGCGATGGTTTACAGCCGTGGTGGTCACATCACGTTGTTCAATGGTTACTTCACTTTTCAATTGGTGTTGGCGACGTTCCTTTCAGTGGTCTGGGCAGATCGCAGGCCCGTTCGGGCAGCATTCGCACTGTTGGTCGTCTCGGCAAAGCCGACCTACATCTTGCCGCTTGGGTTTCTCATGCTTGCTCGCGGCAATTGGCGAGCGTTGATCATCGGTGCCGTGCTCAGTATCGCTGGTGCTGCGTTGCCGCTGGCTTGGATTGCACACCACGAAGGTGACGGCGACATCGCCGCTGGTGTTTCGATCCTACAGCAGCAGATTGTCGACACGCAGGAGGTTCACCGATCGATGGACGATGAGTCGCCGGTGTATTCTTGGACGCGTCTTGATCTGTTTGCGATCATTGCGAAATGGCGAGGGGAAGACCCTGGGGATTTGCCACACATTCTGGCGATGGCGGCGTTGTTGATTGTCCCGATGTGGGTCTTATTTGTGCGAGCCAAACGCGGTGAGGACGATGGGATTGCTGGCGTGACCGGCGGCGTTTTGCTGACCGCGTTGTTGGTCAGTTTGTACCATCAGTCCTACGACTCGCTGCTGATGATTGCTCCTGTTGCCGGGGCTTGGATGGCGAGGCTGGACGGTTGGGCGAGTGTCTCGCCCAAACTTCGTTGGGTTTTGTGTGCCTTGATGGCGTTTCCGGCACTCAATTATTTATCAACGCGAACGTTCCTGCTGCGTTTTGATTTGCCGGAAGTTGTGGTGCGGATCTTCACCAGCCTCAATGGGATTTGCTTGGCGATTTCGTTGGTGATCCTGTGTTGGATCGCGTATCGAAAACAAGCCGACGAAAAGAATCAGGTCAGCGGAAGCGTCGAGTGAGCTAGATTGGGACGGAACTTTGTAGGATCGCGTTCGTCCAAAGTTTGTTCAATGAACATCCCCCATTGTTGAGGTTCCCTCAAATGCTCGACCGATTTCTTCCGTGCGTTCACACGCGTTTTGCTCCGCTTGTTCTCGCCGCGGCTCTGGCTGCATTGTTTTCCGCGATGGACGCCAAAGAAGTGGTTGCACAGCAGCAGGCTGCCGCTATTCCAACTGGTCCGATCAAGGATGTTTCTTTTCAGGCGTTGTGGTTGATCGAATCCGACGACGCGAACCGGATCGAATATGCGGGGCCCGCACGCGAGGCATTGTCGACGGTCGGATTTGGCCGATTGGTTCCTGCGGGCAGCGCGATGGCATCCGTCACGGTTGGATTGGACGCTCGTGTGGACGGTGGCTCGCGCTACGGGCAATTGCAGTGCCAGGTCCGGTTTCTGAACACGACGGAGTCGGGTGAAGTTCAGGCTCAGGTTGAGTTCCGGACGCAGCCACAATCGGGAATGACCATCGCGACCACCGTCAGAGCACCGGTTGGAAAGTGGTTCCTAGTTGGGGCGGCTGACTCACGAACGGGACTGCCCACTCACGCTGATGATGGCAAGCGAGCGGTGATGATCATGAAAGTGACCAAGGATGTGATCACCCTGGAGTAGTCGTGAATCAAGTGATGTTTAAAAGCTCGGAACGGGCTCATTTGGCGTCGTCTCTACTTCCTCTGTTTCGAGATTTCGAGTTGGTTCTTCGCTTGCTTGGGGTTCGCCAGTTGGTCCATCCAGTTCGGATGTTGGCTGTTCCACGCGTTCGTTTGGATTCTCGGGGGCATCGGCCGAGTCCGCACTGGCGGGAATCAGTTTCATCGCAGCCTCGAATTGTGCGATTGCATCTCTCGCTTCAGTGATCGCAGACTCAGCCTTTTGGCGCTCGAGTTGTGTGGACTTGGAGTTGGCAGAGGGATTTGATTGCTGCTGCTCGATGAGGGTGGCCAGTTCGAATTCAGCCGCTTTCAAATTGCGAGCCAAGCCACGCTGGATCGATTGAAGTTGCAGTTTCAGCAGCGCGGTTTGCTTTTGGGCGGTTGTGTAGTCGAGGGTTGCCTTTCGCAATTCAGAGGCAGGAAGCGCGCCCTGTTCATGCAGGCGAGTGTAGTCATTGAGGCGTTCTTTGTTTGACTGCTCGAGGAGTGCCGCGTCGTTCGCTTTCAAGGCAGACTCGAAAGCTTCCATGAGTTTTCCGGGGTAGGATGGAGGAGCGGATTTGGACGCTGGTGTTTGTGGCGAACGAGTCGGGGGCCGGTTGGGGCTCGGTTGCCATGAGTTGTTTGAACGAGAGGTGTTGGCTTGCGGGGTTGGGGAGTAGGGCTCTGAATAGCCTCTAGGAAGCAAGTCCGGACCGATCGAGTCGGTGCCAAAATACGGTGAGACGGGGCCATACGGAGTGGTTGGTGGTGTGTAGTTCCAATCCAGTGGATCGCTGCGGCCGAGCAGTTGATCGATTCGTCGCTGAATGATTTTGTCTTGGTTTTCAGCGCGTTGCTGATGGATATCCTTGAGCGATTGGAGGCGCTTTTCAATTGCTGCGATCTCCGAGCCTTGCTGTTCATGCATCCGCTTGAATTCCGATTCCAGTTCGTTCCGCAATTCAGCCAGCTTGGCGTCCACCTCGTTGCTGTTTTCGTTGTTGGTTGTTGATCCCCGCAGTTCATTGACCAGTTGCTTGATTCTTTCGTTGTGTTTGGAATTCCCCTTGGTCATCACAAGGCCTGTGGCTCGGACAGGAACTCTCGCGGTTCTCATGTCGGTTCTGATGGAGATGTTTCCGTATTGGTCAGTGGAATGAACCGTGACGGGGACCTCGGCTTCTTGGAATCCATCGTTTGGGACCAGTGAATTCCCCTTGTTGACCGGCAGCGCCATGTTGGTTTTGCGATTGAATCTTGTTTGCGATTGCTGAACGTAGGTGGGGTATGGCGGAGTTGAAAAGCCATTCCGTGAGTTGGGGTCACTTGTCATTTGCGCACGCGACTCCTGGTACGGTAGGTTGTTCGGTTGGGGATAAGAGTTCAGAGGTCGCTGTTGGCTGATCGGTCGTGAATCCCGGTTTTGGGCCCATGTTGAGGGCGGGGAAGTCCAGGACCACACCAAGATGGCAGCCGTGGGGACCGTCAATGTCGCGATGAGTGCCGACTTCCAGGCACGGCTTCTTCGCTTGGGCAACGTCGCAGTGGGAACCGATTTTATTTGAGCTTCATCCTTCATTTTTGATCTCCATCAGTGAGGTCGGGATCGATTGTTGAGTCAGTTCCGTCGAGTTGGATTGTCAGTTGATCCAGCGCGAACTGAAGCAAACGCAGTTCTGCGTTGAAGTGAACTGCGTCCCAGTCGTCGGTGGTCGGAGTGGGGGCCGCGGGGGCGCTCGGTGGCATCGCGATCAACCGTCGCGATTGTTCGATGATGGTTGGTGGCGACGGTTCCGTGTGAGTGTTTTCTGGCGGGCGGTGGTTCCAGGTTGCAATCGCGAACACCACTGTCAGCAGGCCTGCCGTGGCAAGCGTCCATCGAAGGGAGCGTTGCGGGCGACGTTCGTTGAGCGAGTCAGGCAGTCGATTGGCCGTTGGGTTTCGCACATGGGCGTTGACCTCACGCAGGAGCGTGACCGTCTCGTCTGCGGAGTCGATCCGAAGCGTGAGGTCAGGTTCCATGAGGCGAGCGACCAAGTTGTCGAACCAACGAGGCATTCGTTCGTTGATCTCTTGGATGGGTTTGGCGCGTGTCTCGGTGATCTTTCGCAGGACTCCGAGAGGGGACTCGGCGCGGAAGGGCGGTCGTCCCGTTGCCAGCGCGTAGAGCAGACTGCCCAAGCTGAACAGATCGCTGCGGGCGTCCAAGGGTTCGCCGCGAGCTTGCTCTGGGCTCATGTACTGCGGTGTGCCAGCGATCATGCCGCTGTTGGTTAGCGTGGCGTCATCGAGTGCTCGAGCGAGTCCAAAGTCGCTGATCAGGACGCGACCGTTGCCTTCTTCGATCAAGATATTGGCGGGTTTGATGTCTCGGTGAAGCACGCTGTTCTTGTGCGCGGCTGACAATCCTTCGGCGATTTGCAGGCCGATCCTAACGATTTCGATCAGTTCCAGCGGGCCTTCGCGATCAAGGCATTGTTGCAAGTTTCCGCCGTCGATGCAGGGCATCACCAGGTAAGGCAATCGAGCGTTCGGGACAACGCTGTAGATCGGTACGATGGAAGGATGCACAATCGCCGCGGCGGCTTGTGCCTCTCGCATGAAGCGGGTCCGCGCCGCACCAACGCCGGCGAGATGAGGGGAGAGGACTTTGATCGCAACCGGTCGATTCAGTTCCGGGTCCAAGCCTCGTAGCACGACGCCCATGCCTCCTTGTCCGATCACGCTGTGAATCGAGTATTGGTCCAAGGTGCCAATTGCAGGCGCGTCATCGACGGCGTCTGAGCGTTGATCCCGCAGTGGTTGCAGCAGGGGACGGATCCAGTCCAAGGACGCGTCGAAGGATCGCTGGGGTTCGGCCGGATCGCTCGGGGGTTTAGAAGCAGGCCGGCTGCTTTGGTCGATGAAGGTGCTCTTGCTGAGGACTTCGACTGTCTCGTCCCACCACATGGGCTCGCCGGCAATTTCCTGTAGTTGCGACCGGCAATGCTGGCAATTGCTGAGATGAAACTCGATGCGATCCGCTTCGGGGGCAGACAATCGCTCGTCAAGCAACTCTCGTAGCTTGTCCAATTCAAAGTGTGGGTTTTGCTTGGCAATCATGATGCGTTCAATCACTCAAACGTTGATGGACGAGTTCGCGAATCCGTTTGAGGATTCGGCACCTGGCGACATAGACCGAGCCTTCGGAGATGCCCAGGTCGGAGGCGACGGCCGCGATGGATTGGTCCTCCACGGCGGTTCGCCAGAACGCGATCCAGTTTCTTTCGCCCGTGCGTGATCGCACCTTGCTTGCGGCCCAGCGAAACAATTGTTGGCGATGATCACGATCAAACTCGTGCGACAATTCTGCGTCCTGTTGAGTGCCGTCGATGCCTTGCTCGTTGGAGGCAACGGCGTCGATGATTCGAACGATGCTGCTGCCTCCATTCAGTTCGCGGCGAGACTGAACCGATCTCAGTCGGTCGATGGTTGCGTTTCGCGTGATTCGGCTGAGCCAACCGCGAAAAGAGCCTTGGGCGGTCACGTCAAACCGCTCGATCGCACCGGCGACCGACATCAGAATCTCTTGCACAATCTCGCGAGCGTCCGCGTCCTGCACCCCACGCCGTTTGATCAGGCGGTAGATCACCGGCTCATAGACGGCAGAGAACTCGGCCCAGGCGAATTCATCCTTGGAATCACGCAGTCTCAAAAGCAGACTTGCGCGAGTCGTTGGTTCGGCGGCGGTGGAATCGAAATCCAAAACGCAGTTCCAGGTGGGTGGACCGACTGTTCAAAGAGTCTCACGGATGTCCGAGCCAAACATTGCGCCCAATCTTAGAAAATGGCGAAAATCCTGGTGCTTGCGATTGTGTCTGTGCCCAGCTTCACTGGTGGTGGTGGCGGATCCAGTTCGCAGCGTCGGCCAGGCTTTCTTCAAACGGCCGGATTTTGTAGTCGAGTTCGCTTTGGGCTCGCGAACTGTCGTAGTAGTGGTATTGGCTCGACATGCCCACGGCGGCGCTGTTGAAGTCAACTTCGTGTGGCAGCAGTTTGCCGACCACGTCGCCGGCGACTCCTGCGATCCATCGCTGAGCCGGCCCGGCACGCATGAGCGGTTGGCGGGCACCCATCGCCTCGGTCATGGCTTTCCACAGTTCGAGGTATCGCATGTTGTGGCCAGCCAAGATGTATTGCCGGCCCGCGGGGATTTTATTGCTGATCAGCTTTTCAGCGGCGCGGATGGCGGCGGCGGCCACGTCTCGCGAATCGCAGGTGCTGTTGCCGCCTGAAGGTGAGAGCGGCCGCCAGGCTTTGCTGACTTCCAGAAGCATCCGGCCGCTGCTGGGTTTCCAATCCCAGGGACCGAGCATGAACCCCGGGTGAACCAAGACGGCTTTCAGGCCATCTTGGACGCCCTGCAAAACGACCTCGTTGCCAGCTCGTTTGCTGAGGACGTAGCTGCACGGGATTTGCCCGCCTGCGTGGTCCAGCGGAGTGTCTTCGTTCGCCACGCCGTTGCGGTCCGCGATACCGAGCGTGTTGACGGTGCCAACGTGAACGAGTTTGCAATCGTGATGCAGGCAGGCGTCGACGATGGTTTGGGTGCCGTCGCGGTTGACGGCCATGCTGTCGTCGAGGCGTTTCCAACCCAGGTGGATCATGCCGGCGGAGTGAATGACCACATCGCAGTCAGCCACCGCATTTTCGATCGCGGTTTGATCGAGGAGGTCGCCGTGAGCGAACGTCGTGTTGATCCCATCGAAGACCTGGGGATCGGGTTCGCCTCGCACCAAAGCGATCAGGTCATGTCCGGCGCCCGACAGTTGGCGAAGGATCGTGTTGCCCAGCAAGCCAGTGCCGCCAGTCACAAAGACTCGCATGGTTATTCCTTGGGGACCAACGGAATCAGGAGTGGCATCGACCAATGGGGTAGCGGAACTCGTCAAGAGTTTCGGTCTGCATCGTGAATTGCCGAAAGTCTTGGCGACTTCCGCTACGGCCAGAACGACTTTTCCTAGCGGTGACGCAACCCTAAGACGTTTGGCCTTCGTAGTTTCGGTCGACGAATTTGGTGTCCACGGTGCCGTTTACGAAGGCTTCGTTTCGGAGGATCCAGTTGTGGAAACCGACGGTTGTGGTGATGCCTTCGACCTGCAGTTCCTTCAAAGCACGAAGCATCGTCGCGATGGCTTGTTCCCGCGTCGGGCGATGGACGATCAGTTTGCCGATCATCGAATCGTAATACGGAGGCACCACGTAACCGGTCTGCACATGCGAATCGAATCGAACGCCCATGCCGCCAGGCACGAACATCGATTTGATTTGCCCAGGGCAAGGTTGGAAGTTCTTCGTTGGATCTTCCGCATTGAGCCGGCATTCGATCGCGTGGCCGGTGCAAGTCAGTTCTTCTTGACGGAACGACAGCGGCAGACCAGCGGCGACGCGAATTTGTTCTTGGATCAGGTCCACGCCGGTGATCATTTCTGAAACCGGGTGTTCGACTTGGATCCGCGCGTTGACTTCGATGAAGTAGAAGTTGTAGTCCTTGTCGACAATGAACTCGACCGTTCCCGCGCCAGCGTAATCCGCACCAGCGATCATTCGCACGGCGGCATCGCAGATCGCTTCGCGGCGGTCTTGCGGCAGGTCGGGGCTGGGGGCTTCTTCGACGAGTTTTTGGTGGCGCCGTTGGACGCTGCAGTCACGTTCGAACAGGTGGCACACGTTGCCGTGCGAGTCCGCGATGACTTGGACTTCGATGTGACGCGGTTGCTGGATGAATTTTTCCAGGTACACGCCACCGTTGCCGAATGCCGCGATGGCTTCGTTGCGAGCCGCTTCGAGTTGGCTCTTAAGAACGTCTTCGGTCTCGGCGACCCGCATGCCTTTGCCACCACCACCGGCGGTGGCTTTGATCAGCACGGGAAAGCCGATTTCTTTCGCGGTGTCGATGGCTCGATCGAAGTCCGCGATCAATCCATCACTGCCGGGAACGACGGGGACGTTTTGCGCGATCGCCATCGAACGAGCGGTGTTCTTGTCGCCCAGTTTGTCCATCGCGGTTGGCGAGGGGCCGATGAATTCGAACCCGCTGCTGCGGCATTGCTCGTTGAACTGAGCGTTCTCTGCCAAGAAGCCATAACCGGGGTGGATCGCGTCGACGCCGGCCACTTCGGCCGTGGCGATGATGCGATCAATTTTCAAGTAGCTGTCAGCGCTTCGGTTGGTGCCAACGCAGTACGCGTGGTCCGCCAACTTGACGTGCATGGAGTCCTTGTCGGCTTCGCTGTAAACGGCGACCGACTCGATACCCATTTCGCGACAGGCGCGAATCACACGCAGCGCAATCTCGCCTCGATTGGCGATCAAAATTCGTTCAAACATAGACTTCAGCCGTCCACCTGGACGCGGAACAAAGGTTTACCGAAATCGACGGCTTGTTGATCGCTGACCAGCACCTCGACAATCTTCCCGCGGCATTCGGCAGGAATCTCGTTGAAGACCTTCATTGCCTCGACGATGCAAATCACGGTGTCGTCGTTGACCACGTCACCGACTTTGACAAACGGCGGCGATTCAGGATTGGCTTTCGAATAGAACGTGCCAACCATCGGCGAGTTGATGGTGATCGTCCCGGCAGTGTCACCGCCGGCGTCGCCACCAGCTGGGGCCGGAGCGGGAGCGGCGGCCGGCGCAGGTGCTGCAACGGGAGCCACTGCGGCGGGCGCGGGAATCATGGCGGGAGCTGTTCCACCACGAGTCAGTTTGATCCGATCGTCGCCCTGTTGCAGGTCCACTTCGTTCAGTTCGTGTTGTTCCATCAACTCGACGATCTGGCGAATCCGATCGATGTCAAACACATCCCCGTCGTCGGGTGTTTCCGATTTCATACGAAGTCCGATACCTGCAAAGTCCAATGTTTCTCGAATCCAGATGGGATCCGAGCAACCTTTTGTGGGTGAAGATTAAGTTTGCACGTTTTACACAACAAGACGACAATCATCGAGACCCTTCGGAAGGGTGCTCAGACGCTCAAATCCATCCGCTGTGACGAGGATGTCGTCCTCAATGCGAATTCCAAATTCGCCCTCGAAATACACGCCTGGCTCTACAGTAATCACCATCCCCTCGCGGAGAACCTCGGTCGACATCGGGCCCATGCGTGGATCCTCGTGAATTTGCAATCCAAACCCGTGTCCGAGCCCGTGTTTGAAAGCGTCGCCCAGCCCCGCTTTTTGCAGAACCTGGCGAGCCGCTCGGTCCACTTCGATGGCTTCCACCCCGTCGCGAATGGCGGAGATCGCAGCTTCTTGTGATTCCAAAACAGCTTGGTAGGCGGCTTCAAATCGATCGGCGGTCGTTGATCTCACTTCGGCTTTGTGCAGTGTCCGGGTCAAGTCGCTGCAGTATCCGTCGACGCGAGCCCCCCAATCGATGAGCAGCGTTCGGCAATCTGCCAGGGCAATGTTGCGAGGGTGATAGTGGGGCAGGGCACCGCTGGGTTCGGCCCCCGCGATCACGTCGAAGGCGACTCCGGACGCTCCCAGACTTCGCATCGTCGCTTCGAGTTCGTGAGCGATTTGCAGTTCGGTCATCTGCGGCGTCAGTTTGTTGGTGACGCTGAGGAAGCTTCGCTCGGCAATCGCGATGGCACGCCGAATCGTGGCCAACTCATCGGCGTCTTTGATCGAACGCAGTGTTTCGACCAATCCGCTGGTATCGACCCACTCCATCGTTTCAATCTGTTCCTGCCACTTCCGAAGCGTGGAAACTTGCACGTGATCAGCCTCGAAGCCAATCGTTTTCAGCGACAAATCGCCCAGATACTCCGCCAGCAACGCGACCAAAGTCTGGCTGGGCGGCCGAATCGCACTTTCCAGGTTCGGGCATTCTTCGGCAATTTGGGTTTCGTAGCGGCGATCGGACAGCAGCGTTGCTTTGCCGTCGGGACGGACCAGCAACCAAGTGCTGTCGCCGGTGAATCCGCTGAGATATCGCACGTTGACTTCGCTGCAGATCAAAATCGCGTCCATCTGCTGGTCCGAATCGGCGATGGATTGCACAAGTCGTTCAATACGCTCTGTCATGAAGTCGATATCCAGTGGTGATGTTGAGTCGGCCGTTTCGCGGCAGATGCTTTTCGTCGACGGACCGAGGCGGAAGCCGCCGCCCGGCGATTGGCACTGTGCGGGCTGGCATTGTGGGCCGAAATTCGGCACCTGTCACCCGTCGGGCATCGACTGATATCATGCCGACGATGGACCGCGAGCCCACTTGGCTCAATCCCCGATCTTTTCCCCGTTGAACCCACCCGCACATCCCGATGAAAACTGACGAACTCCGCGAAAAATATCTGGCGTTCTTTGAGACCAAAGGTTGCGTCCGCCAACCCAGCGACGTGCTCGTTCCGGCTTGGGATCCTTCGGTTTTGTTCACCCCCGCGGGGATGAACCAGTTCAAAGACCACTTTCTCGGCAAGGTCAAACTGGACTTCACTCGTGCGACGACCTGTCAAAAGTGTTTGCGAACGGGTGACATCGACAATGTCGGCCGGACCGCGTTTCACCACACGTTCTTTGAAATGCTGGGCAATTTTTCGTTCGGCGACTACTTCAAGGAAGAAGCGATCCACTGGGCGTGGGAATTTTTGACCGACAAGAAGTGGTTGGGCATCCCCGGCGAGCGATTGACGGTCACGGTCTACAAGGATGACGACGAAGCGTTTGGGATTTGGCACGAAAAGATCGGATTGCCGACCCAACGCATTTCGCGAATGGAAGAAGACGAAAACTTTTGGCCGGCATCCGCTCCGAGCGAAGGGCCCGACGGAGTTTGCGGTCCCTGCAGCGAAATCTATTACCAACTCGAAGACGGCAGCGATGTCGAAATCTGGAACTTGGTGTTCACCCAGTTCAATCGTGTGGGAACGCCGCCGGACAACTTGCATCCGCTTCCCAGCAAGAACATCGACACCGGTATGGGGCTGGAGCGAACCGCCAGTGTCTTGCAAGGCGTGCCAACCAACTTCCACATCGACAGTCTGTTTCCGATTGTCGAAGCGGCGTCGGAAGTCTGCGGTGTGAAGTACGAATACGAGAGTGACAACGGGCGGCGACTTCGCCGGATCACTGACCACGCGCGAGCCAGCGTTTTCGCGGTTCATGAAAACGTGTACCCCGGACCCAAAGACGCTCGCTCGGTCATTCGCCGTTTGATTCGCCGCGCGGTGTTGGACGGGTACCAAATGAATTTGCGAGAGCCTTTCTTGTACAAGCTGGTCGAAGCTGTCGCGAATGCGTCCAAGGCTGCTTACCCAGAACTGGGCCAAACGACCCAACGCGTCAGCGAAGCGATTGAGTCTGAAGAGAAAGCATTCTTCTCGACCATCGATGGCGGGATGAAACGCATTCACCGTTTGTTCGAAGAGATGAACGACGAATCATCCGTGATGGTGCCCGGTGCCGACGCTGCGGATTTGTTGACGACCTATGGTGTTCCACCGGAATTGGTTCAAACGCTGGCCGCCGAGCAGAACTTCACGTTCGATTGGTCGGGCTTTCGCGAAGCGATGGACAAACACGCCGACGAAAGCGACGGCGGACAACGCGTTCTGTTCCAAACCGGACCTTTGGAAACGCTGAAAGAGGCTTTGCGTGAAACACCGTTTGTTGGCTATGACCAAACCGAAGCTTCGGCAGTCGTCAAAGGCATCATTACCGGCGATGGCAAAGGCAAGGGCGACGACGGGCAATTGCTCAGTCACCTCGATCGCCCCGAAGACGCGATCTTGCGATTGGTGCTGGACCACTCACCGTTCTATGGCGAATCGGGCGGCCAAGTTGGCGACATCGGTGTGATCGCAAACGATCACTTTGAATTTGAAGTCATCGACACGCAGCGACACGCTTCGTTGATTGTGCACCACGGACGATTGGTTCGCGGCAAGATCAGCGAAGGCGAAACTTGCACGGCAACGGTTGATGTCGAGAACCGCACCGCGCTCGCACGAGCCCACAGTGCGACTCACATTTTGCACCACGCACTGCACAACCATGTTGGTCGCCATGCGGAGCAACAGGGCAGCAAGGTTGAACCGGATCGCTTGCGTTTTGACTTCACTAACCCCAAGGCCATCGACGACGAGACGTTGGTGAAGATCGAACAAGATGTGCTGAGCATGGTTGGCAGCGGCGATGAAATTCGCTGGGACACCGTGTCGCTTGCCGATGCTCGAGAAGCGGGTGCGATGATGTTGTTTGGCGAAAAGTATCCCGACCCATGCCGGATGGTTTCGATGGGAACGTTCAGTCGCGAATTGTGCGGCGGGACTCACCTGACCAACACCAATCAGGTTGGCTCGTTCGAAGTCGTTGTCGAGGAAAGCGTTTCCACGGGAACACGCCGAATCGAAGCGCTGACGGGCGGCCGTGCTAAGGAACACCGCGAGCAAACACAAGCGTTGCTGAATGAGGTGGCGGGCAAATTGAACTGCGATGCTTCGCTGGCTTCCGCCGCCACGGTTGCGTTGATCGAAGAAGTTCGCCGGTTGAAGAAAGAGTTGTCGTCCGGCAAAGCGGCCGACTACCCCGCCGAGTTTGTCTTCGATGCCAAGGCAGCCAATGCCGAAGCGACTGACACAGATGACTACAACGCAGTGCGAGCGGCAGTTCGCGGTTTGACTCGCCGATTGAACGTTGCGATCACCGATGTGTTGGGCCGTTTGGATTCGTTGTTGGCGGATCGCTCGAAGTTGGTCGAACAGCTCAAACAAGTCACCGCGGGCGGCAAAATCTCCGCCGATGACTTGATCGCGGACGGAACCAAAGTCGGCGACACGTTGTTGATCGTCGTGGAAACACCAGGTGCCAATCCAAACATCATGCGTGGTTGGATCGATCAGATTCGCAAGAAGAGCGACGCCCCGACGGCCGTGTTGTTGGCTTCGGCGATGAACGAGAAAGTCATGTTGGTCGGTGGCCTGAGTCGCGATTTGGTCGATCGCGGATTGAAAGCAGGTGATTGGGTCGGTGCAGCGGCCAAGGTGGTCGGCGGCAGCGGTGGTGGACGTCCTGACATGGCTCAAGCCGGTGGCAAAGACGCCAGCAAATTGCCCGAAGCTCTCCAGCAAGCTCGCGAAACGATGACCGAGAAACTGGGTTAAGAGCCGCCTCTTGCTTGCCTTTCATTTCCTGCCACGGCCACCAAAGATGGGATGCTTTGCTCCTCATGAATGAATCAAACGAGTTGACTCCCAATACGTTCTATATCGAGGTGACCGGTGCGGGATTGCCTGAAGTGGATGGGCTCTTTGTGCCCTCCACGGCGCCGCCGGCTGAGTCTGAGTCGGGGACCGTTTCCAGTCTTGGGTATTGGAATGGCAAGATGGCCTGGGATCGTGCGGACGGAAAATCTGCCAGAAGCCCGGCGCTGTCGTATTCCAATACGTATCGATCGTGGAGGATCTGTCGGCTGGATGGGCACCTCGCTTATGACATCACCTGTGAAGATGAATTGCCGCCAACGGACCGACCATGGCATGTGTACAAGAAGGGCGTCGCACCCGCTCCCGAGGTTGTGATCCATCATCATGACCCACGGCAGCCATGCCCAAAACCGAATGTCGTGTTCGTGCTCGGTGGTCCCGGCGCCGGCAAAGGGACGATGTGTGAATTGGCCGAGTCCCAACTTGGCTGGGTCCACTTGTCGACCGGCGATTTGCTGCGAGCCGAGCGGGAAGCCAATGGGCCTCATGCGGCGACCATTGAAGAGATCATCGCCGCGGGAAATTTGGTCCCCAGCACAATCGTTGTGAAGCTGCTCCAAGAAGCAATGGAAGCAACAACACGACGCACTGGCAACCGGAATTTCTTGCTGGACGGGTTCCCGCGATCGGAGTCCAACTTGGAAGCGTGGCGTGACGCGTTTGGCGGACACGCTGAACTGCCAAAGATGCTGTTCTTTGAGTGCCCGTATGACGTGCTCGAGAAACGAGTCTTGGCTCGAGCAAAATACACCGGCCGGCAAGACGACAATTTAGAAAGCTTGAAGTCGAGGTTCGATACCTTCAAAGCAGAAACGTTGCCGACCGTCGAATATTTTCGGAAGTTGAACCGGTGCGTTGAAGTGGACACGAGCTTGGACCGTCAGACGGTCTACAAGCTTGTTTGTGAGAATCTGTCCGAGCACACCGATTGCAGTCTGGCGAACAAACCGCTGTCCGAGAGAGCCGAAATGCTCCTTGGGTTGAGGCCATTCCCGAACTAGACCGGTTCCAAAAACCTGTAGCACGGCGGTCCCCGCCGTGAGTAAAAGTCTGGCGATAGCTCGGGGTTTCTAAGGGTGACGGCAGACCGCGAACTCTCGGATGACACACCGGGCGGCTCGCGCCGCTCCGCTAATAGTCTTCGAGCAAATACTTTGCTGCAGCATCTCCCTGGTGGGACCACCGAGCTACAGTTTGTTCAACCGGGAATGAAATCGCATTCTGCCGTTAGCGATTGAGCGAACAGCGTCAGCAATTTCGCGATTGCTTCGATGTCACCCAGGCTGATCGTTTCGACCGCTGAGTGCATGTAGCGGTTGGGGATGGCGACCAAACCGGTGGCAACGCCCGAACCAGAAACCTGTAGCACATTGGAATCGTTCGGCGCGGCACGGCCGAGTGCAGCGGGCTGGTACGCGATGTCATTGTCATCGGCCAATTGCATCAGCCGTTTCGCGACTTTGGCGTTGATGTTTGGGCCGCGGTAGATGACAGGACCGCCACCGATCTTGATATCGCCTTGCTGTTGTTTGTCGATCGTTGGGCAATCCGATGCGTGCGTGACGTCGACCGCGATGGCCACGTCCGGTTGGATACGCCCGGCCGCGGTCTTGGCTCCACGCAACCCGATCTCTTCCTGCACGGTCGCGACACTGTGCAGTTCACACTGCAAAGCATCGTCGGAAGTCGCACAACGCCGAGCTGTTTCGATGACAGTCCACATTCCAGTTTTGTTGTCCATGCCGGGACCGCTGACCAAGTCGCCCAGCAATTCGCGGTAGGCGAGGTCCAGCGTCACGCAGTCACCGATGCGGACTTTCGATTTGGCTTCGTCACCATCTTTGGCTCCGATGTCCAGCCACATTTGTTCCAGCTTGACGACTTCGCCGCGTTCTGCCTGGGACAGAAGGTGAATCGGCTTGCGGCTGATGACCGCTGAGACTGGCCCGTCGTCGGTCCACACTGTCATGGATTGGCCGATCAGTTGCTGTGGGTCCCAGCCGCCGATGGTTTGGGCGTACAAGAAACCTTGGTCGTCGATGTGCGAGATCAGCATTCCGATTTGGTCGCAGTGGCCGGCCAGCATCAACTTGGGGCCACCCGCTGTGCCAACTCGCGCGGTCAAGTTGCCGTGCACGTCGATGGAGACTTCTTCGCTGTGCGGTTTCAGGTACTGGCCGATCAGTTTTTGGATTGGCTCTTCGTAGCCCGAAGGACTGGGAGTCAGGATTGATTGCTTGAAAAATTCGAGCGGTTGCATTTCAGTTGTCATCGAAGTTGCGAGGGCGGAGTTGGCAGAACAAGGCTTTCTTCTGGTCGGGCAACGAATAGTCGAAGCCACATGATTTGAGGAAGTCTTCGGAGGAGCTGATCGCGAGAATTTCCATCACCCCGAGCGTGCGGGCTCGTTCGATGCAGTGACCGACCAGCTTGCGACCCAAGCCCAAACGTTGAGCCTCGGGGTGCACGGCCAAACATTGCAGTTCGGCCAGCTTCGGGCTGTAGACCTCGATCGCGGCAAAACCAATGCAGCGTGGCTCGACCATGGCGACATAACCGTGGCGAGTCAGTTCGATGATCTCGGCTTCGGTGCGAGAGAGCAGCAGGTGCTGCGAAACAAACGGACGCATCAAAGCGTGGATGGCGAGGGCGTCCAACGGAGTTGATTGCCGCACGGTCACTTCGTCCATCGACAGCGATTCCCCCGGCGGAGAAACCGGCGGGGCGTTGACGATCGGAGCGGGATCGGGGGAGGGAATGTCAGCCAAAGCGAGCGTCTTTCAAAAACGAAGTTTCACCGGCAGTTGCAGTCGGAGGCCACCAAAAACACGAGTTTAACAAATGCCGCCGATCCTTCGCGGGGGCATCGGCGGATCACGAAAGATCCCAAATGAGAAGACCCATATGAGAAGGGGAGGGTGTTCGTCCCCAGCCAGCGTCACCGAAACGAAATCGACCGGTGACTCGTCGCGATCAGGACGATGGCAGATCGTTGACCCGCAGCAACAGCATCACGTGCTGATCGTCTTGCATGTGATCGGAATCGCGAAGCATTTGCCGAGCCAATCCGAACGTGGGTTCGGTTTCGTCCGGTTGATGCACCGGAGCGATCAGCAAAGTCAGGTGAGGATTGGCCGCCCAAGACAGATTCATCTCGGGCAACTCCCATGTCGAGCGTCCGGTTGCCAATCGTGTGGCGGCTTCGCTGCTGATGAAACGTTGTTGAACCGAACCGTGTTGAATTTCGGGACGGATGTCCAACGTGACTTGTCCGGGCCCCGGTCCCAAGGTTGGCGTCAACGAGAGTGACATCTGAGGCGAATCCAACGAGCGACCCGTGAGTTTTCCATTCTCTTGTGCCAGCACCACATGGGCACCATCGAGCACGTGAGAAACTGGAAGCTCGTGCCGCTGCGAAGGCCGCAAAGGAATCGTGTCGACTCCGGAGGGGCTTCGGCCCAGGATTCCGGCGGTGGATAGCAATCGATCGATGGGGTCGCCGCCCGCGGCCATGTTTTCTTCCGCCGTGTCAGGCAACGCATCGGGAGTCGCGATCAAACCGATGCGAAACCCGTTGGCCAGCCAGGCTTCGCGGACCTTGGGTGGGAAAGCCGTTTCGTCGATGTGCTGCCAGAGCGATTCGTCGAGGTCTTGCGTGCTGACATGACGGAAGTCAGCTTGCAACGAAATCGTCTTGCGGCTCTTGTGAGTGAGCTTGGAAACCTGAGTGTGCTTGGTACCTGAGTGCGACTCGTCCAGAGTCCCGTCCGACCAGACACCGTTTTGAAACAGCGAGCATCCTGATCCAAGCGTCACAAACGCCAGTGCGCAAGCAGCCCACCAACACCGCATTGGTGCCGAGAGAGTCATTCGTTCGTGGGAACGAAAATACACGCGGGAATGCCGTCCAACCAAATCGGAAAGAACCTTGGGATCATCTATCGAGCCGACACTACGAATCCGCGACAAACGATGTCAAGTCAACTCCGCCAAGGAATCACGACGCTTCAGTTTCACAGAATGCGACAGCGATCAAAAAAAACTGTAGCACGGCGGTCCCCGCCGTGAGTTTGCGCTCGTCTCGGCAGGGGACCACCGAGCTACAGGTTGGGAATGTGGGGTTCAATATTCAATGCTGGTCCAGAGGGATCCTGTGAGAGAATACCGCCGTTTGGAAGACTCAGCGAGAAATTGGACTGAGGATGAGTGGCAAGAAAAATTCGCCGGTCGAATGGGCTTACTACGACACAAAGTGTGATGTCTTGGAGTCTCGTCGCAATCTCCCGCATCTCGATATGAATGGGGTTCTGACCTTCGTTACATTTCGTCTTGCCGATTCGATGCCGAAGCAGGTGGTTCAACGTTGGCACGCAGAGATCGAAAATTGGCTTCAGCAGAATGGGCTGGATGATTGGTCCGTTGATCAGGTGTTGCAATCACCAGCGGTTGATCCATCTATCAAGCGAGAGTTGAGGTTTCACAAGAATCGTCGATGGCATGGTCACCTGGACGACTGTCATGGAGATTGCTGTTTACGCGACATGACGGCACGCGATGTCGTTGCGAAGTCACTGCGGTTTTTCGATGGTGAGCGTTATGACCTCGAGCGGTTCGTGATCATGCCCAATCACGTGCATGTTTTGCTTCAGATGCAAGATGGTTTCTTGCTTCGAAACCAACTACGAGAGGTACTGAGGTTTTCGGCGCGAGAGATCAATCGCCAATTGGGGCGTCGAGGGAGTTTGTGGCAAAGCGAACCGTTTGACCACATCGTTCGCAGTCCCGAACAGTTCGAATATCTGCAAGGCTACATCGACCGCAATCCGTCCAACGCTCGCCTAAACGAGTCGGAATTCACACTCTGGACTCGTGAATGAGTTAAAAACCTGTAGCACGTCGGTCCCCGCCGTGAGTTCATGCTCGTCTCGGTGGAGGACCACCGAGCTAGTGCGCCTGCAAAGGCGATTGAATTGTCAGGTGAAAGTCCTGATCGGGGAATTCGTTACCGCCCCGTAGCTGATGGTAACTGCGTTTTCAACAGAAAGGGTGGAGAGCAACCAAAAGCGAATGAGCAGTCCGTAAC